>CAZHOA010000087.1:0-3135 GCA_964534385.1 uncultured Candidatus Saccharibacteria bacterium
GCGTTTTGAACTTTTGGCAACTCGAGCCCGCTCGGCACGCGTCAACGCACGTTCAGCCCAGGCAAGCTTGCTGGCTGTAATTAACTTCTGACCAACACGCCAAAACGGAGTATTCGCCTGAATGTTTCTGTATTCCAAGATACCGTTGGCGATATCGCGTTCTCTGGCTTGAAGCTGCTTGATCTTGTCATCGACACGACGCAACTTAGGACCGATACGAGTCATAGCTCTGACGGCGGCACCATCAATACGGTCGCGATACGTCTGCTGACTAGCTTCCAGGCGAGCGAGGTTAGTTTTGACTTTTGCTTCTCGACGTTCAAGACTGTCGATTCTGCGTTGAATATCCTGACGCATGATCTCGGCTCGCGGTGTTTGATCGGTAGCCAAAGCCGTTTTCTGCTCGCGTAGCATGGCTAGTTTATTGGCAATTGTCTCAGCTTTTTTTTGTAATGGCCTCTTCGAATTTTCAGAACTATCTCTCCATGACTTATTCCACAATATTCCGGCACGGGCCAGGGCATTATTGGTACGTTCTAGTGAGCGAAGTATCTGACCTATTGGCACAGGCAATATCTGATACGCTCTTCGGACCTTCAACTCACCATAAAGAGCTGCCTCGGACAGCCGACCGAGATCAAGACGGCTTTTCTCTTGAGTTGTCGATTGTTGAGACTGTTCCGGTGTCGCCTCGGCAACTGGAATACGTTCGGGTCGGACCTCTGGTCTTACTAGCGCAGGAGCTGGCCGACGTTCAGTACCTGCTGGTTGCGGCACCACAATATCTGAGACGGGCTCAGGTCGCGACGCAACTGGCGGCACTACTGATGATTCGGGCGTCAATGGCACAGATACTGAACCACCAACCCTACGTCCTTCTGATGGACTAATCCCTTCGAGAATCGGTCCGGTCTCTTCGGATTGCAATCTCGTTCGACGCACAGGTGCACGTTCTGATGAAGCTGCGGAATTCGGCGATGCAACTGGGCGCGTCGCCTTCTCTGACGCCATGCCTAATGTTATATTCTCCTGCGCTAATGTCGGGCTGTTTTTAATTTGATCCCACAGAACACGCTCCCTTTGATCCATTGGCAAATCCTGTGCTTCCCGGTCTAGCGTTTTGATGGTGTGATTCCAATAAGTGATTATCTTGCTAGCCTGATCGGGATCGATGGCTTTTATAGACTTGAAATTGGCCGCCGCACGGTTTGCGCCTATCATAGCCTGATTGAAGCGACTAAGTAGCTTGTCGATCTTTTGTATTGTCTCCGGTGTACGCTGAAAAAGAACCAAACGCTCGGGAGATGGTGATTCAATCGGACTAGTATCCGAAGATATCGATGCCGTCGGTGGCAAATCCGCATCCGGTATCTTTTTTATTCTATCTAAATACGCTAAATGCAATAGACTGCTCTTGGTCTCTGCTTCTGCCTTTAATTGCGCGATCTGTTCGATGGGCTGAGGGATACCCATCCGCTCGAGCTGTTTGGTTGCAGCCGCAGACTGACTTTCGAGGTGGCGTAATGACTCTGCTTGGACACTTGTCATCTTGTCGACGATAGCCTTTTTTCTATTCTGGAGTTGTTCGGGTGTTAAGGGCTGAGTTTTATTTTCCAGTCTCTTGGTAGGAGCTTCGCGATCAAGCAAATTCTTCTTCCACGGATCGGGAAGTAATTCATGGCTTACTGGAGGTAGTTTGGGGGTTAGTTTATTTTTGTCTCCTGGCATAACATAATTAGAGCCTCTGAATCCGGGCGCGCATTTCGGATATCTTTTGCTGTTCTGCTGCCTGGACAATCTCACGGATACGGTTACGATATTCGGTCGAGAGTTCCTGTAATCTGGCACTATACTCATCATAAACCGCCTGGAGTTCTTGAGCTCGGCGTTCTAGTTCTGCAGCTGTTGGTATCGAATCCATACATCTATTATACGTCGGCTGTTACGCTTGTAAAAGATTATCAGTGGATTTCTTCGATTCTTCGTCATTGGCATTGAGCTGAATGACATTCTGGACGCGCTCGACCATCAGACCCAGACGCTTTTCAGAATCTTCATAGGCACCGCGAGCATCAGTAATATGCTTGCCTAATTTTCGAAAATCATCACCCAGTTTTCGGCCATCAATCGCAATACGCTCCAAACGCTTCATGATTGCCTGAGTTTCTTTGCTCAACTGGATGTCTTTCACCCAGTGCCGAATGGCCGAAACCGACAGGGCAAAAGTGTTCGGTGATACCAAAAACACACGCTTACCGCGGGCGTAGGCCGGAATGTCAGCGTCCCGGACGTTATTAATCAACTCATAGTAGACCGTCTCGGCTGGTATATACATGAGGGCGAAATCAGTCGTACTTTCCGAGGGCAAAATATATTTCGCAGCGATCTCGTCGATCTTTTTCTTGACATCTGAGAAGAACGTTTTGCGGTATGCTTCCCGCTGAATATCATTATCGGCATGAATCATTTTTTCGAAATTTTCCCAATTAAATTTTGAGTCAATGGGCAGAATCAGCTCATTCGGAAGGCGTAAAATCGCGTCCACAGCTTCGCCACCTTTGAAATAGTACTGCAACTCGTATGTGTCCTTTGAAAAATATTGCGCCAATGACGCCTCGAGAGATGCCTCACCCCAGGTACCGCGCAGTTTGGGCGATTTGAAGATGTCCTGGAATGACGAGACATCTTTGACGGATTGATGAACGAGCTTGACCGTTTCGGCTAATTGAGTGAGGCCGCTCGTGAATCCCTGCACCTGCTGATGCACCACATGCGACGAACGTTCGGTGGATTCACGGCTTTCTTTTAATTGATCACTGACCATCTTGACTGTATCCCGCAACGCCTGTTGCATGGCATTATTGAGTGAGTCGATGCGTTGATTCAACATCACCGCCGACTGATCAGGCTCCTTGGGCTGACTGAGCTTGCGATGTAATTGAATAATAAAAAAACAGATCGCGACAATACCTACAATTAAAACAATAGATACAAAAATCATGTATCAAGTTTAACATAAATTTGAGCACAGCGAATAACCCCATGTGAGCGAGTTTGTTGAAGTCCGAAGAAGTGGGCCTCGTGTCGTGCGTGTTCGAAATGAGAGAAAAAAATTACCCCCGGTTAATCGGGGGG
>CAZHOA010000088.1:0-3052 GCA_964534385.1 uncultured Candidatus Saccharibacteria bacterium
TGGCTCCGGGACCAGGACTCGAACCTGGAACCCACTGGTTACACATGATCCATTACTTTCGTAGTGGTGTGGACTATATCTTTACCCCGATGGCCATCGGGGTATCTTGGTATCTAGTCTCTACGGCGCTCTCTGATATATACATCAGAGTTCCCACGGTATTGGCATAGTCCGATAAATATTGGGCCTTAGCGTTCACCGTTATCCCAAGAAGGTCACCCAAACATTACTGCTTGGGGCTGCCTCTTTTGACAGCCAGTCGCTCTACCATTGAGCTATCCCGGAATTGTTAATATACCTACAAAATGTACCTCATTCTGATCACGCGCGCAAGCAATAAAACTGGTTTAATACCCGAGTAGCTTCTCGATCTTTGTGTGTTGGCGGATGCGCATAAGGGCTTTGGCTTCGATCTGACGAATGCGTTCACGGGTAACACCAAAAGACTTGCCAACCTCTTCAAGCGTGTGCGTGACGCCGTCTTTGAGACCGAAACGCATTTCTAAGATCTTCTGTTCGCGCGGCGTCAAGTCACCGATGATCTCATCGAGATGATCGCGCAAGATGCGACGACCAGCGGAAACTTCGGGTGAAATCGTATCTTCATCGGCCACGAAATCAGACAGCGATGACGCATCTTCACCATCATCACCGACTGGCTGCTCGAGCGACACCGTGTCTTGTGAAATCTTGATAATGTGGCGGATCTTTTCGACTTCAACGCCCATTTCAGCTGCAGTCTCCTCGGGCAATGGCTCGCGACCCAGGTCCTGCACAAGTCGTCGGACGACTTGCTGATACTTGTTGATCGTCTCTACCATGTGCACCGGAATACGGATCGTGCGGGCCTGGTCGGCCAATGCACGAGTAATCGCCTGGCGAATCCACCAGGTAGCATACGTAGAGAATTTGTAACCGCGCTTGTAGTCGAATTTCTCGACAGCCCGCGACAAACCAATATTGCCTTCCTGAATCAAATCGAGCAGCGTCAGATTGGCCGAGCGACCAACGTACTTTTTGGCAATCGAAACGACAAGACGTAAATTGGAAATCATCAGCTTTTGCCGTGCCGACTCATCGCCTTTTTCGATGCGCTTGGCAATTTCAGTCTCTTCTTCGCCGGTCAGTAAAGGGTACTGACCGATCTCGCGCAAATACATCTGGACTGAATCGGAACCGGCATCGATCTGTTCTTCTTCGAGCTTTTTCTTTTCTTCAAATTCTTTGGTCCAGTCCTCGGCGAAAATCTTGCCGCTGTCGACGACGTTGATATTGGATGCTTCGAGTCGTTCGTAAAGCCGCTCAAGTCCCTCGATGTCTTTCTCAACCTGCGGAAACGCCTGTAAAATTTCGGCTTCGGTGATAAAACCGCGATTGCGGCCCTTGGTAATCAGCTGCATAATCTGATCATCGGAAATCTTCTGAGGCTTGTTGGTGTGCTTCTGAAAGGAATGCTTTTTCTTGTCTTTGGGTTGAGCGTGCTGTGTAGGTACGGGACGTTGAGGTTGATTGATCGGCTTTTTCTTTGGCGTAACCAAAACCGAGCCTTTATTAGCAAGGCCTTTTTTGATTTTCCCAGGCATGAACTTCTTTTTCGAGGAAGATATAGCCAAATTTAATAGTTTAATTCGTGGGAAACTTGAGAAAACTCACTAAGAAGTCCCGCCAAACGCGTCTTGTCTTTAGCACGTTCGGCAATTTTGATATCACGTCCCAGACTGGTTAGCCTGGTTACAATAGCACGTTTCTTTAGTTTTAATAACAGAAAGGCTACTTCCTGAGCCAAGGCATCATCAGTAGCGTCTTTCCATAATTCCTGCGCCCTAAGATAAACAAATTCAAGCTTCATTGTCAATAGGTGCGGTGCGCCAAGTGCAAGAGAGGCCATTGGATGGCTTGTAAAATCGGTGGTAGCGGCGCTATGCAGACTGCGTATATGTTGAATCAGCTCGGCGGTATAAGCAGAAACGAGATGGTCGTAGGTAGTATCAATCAACGCCACGAGCTGAGGAGCCCGTATAATCACTGAGAGCAGTCCTTCCTCAAGTGTATCAAGCGGCGCCTCGGGCAGCAATTGTTGATATCTTTGGTGCGCATCCTCAGATGAGGATTGTGAGTGCGCGGGTTGAGGTCGCATGCGCGCCATTTCGGTGCGAATTGTCTGTTCATCTACATTCATCAGTAGTGCAATATGGGAGACCCAGTGTGACTGTTCAATCATGCTGGATATCAAACGTACCAGCGGAAGTACTTTTTGTGAAAATTGTTTTTTGTCGTGTGCCTTGGTTAGATCGTATTCCTTGCTGCGATCATCGATAAAATATTCCATAAATGATTTCGACGCAGCGGCATATTGCTGCCATTGGTTGCCATGTTGTTTTACATAATCAGCCGGGTCTTTGATGCCTGCTTCGCTGATCGCCACAACCCCGACATTCATATTGTATTGCAATGCTAATGAAACACCCCGTTCAGTTGCTATTGAACCGGCATTATCAGCATCGAAACACAGATCGAGATTGTCAGTGTAGCGACGGATGATCGCCAGATGCTGTTCGGTCAAAGCTGTACCGCATGTCGCGACAGCATAACCTACACCTGCCTGATGCGACATAATAACATCGACGTTGCCCTCCATGACCAAGCAGCGATTGTGGCGACGCAACTCCAGCTTGGCTTTATCTAACCCGTATAACAGGCGGCTTTTATCATAAATCAGTGTCTGTGGCGTATTCACATACTTTGCGGCATCGGCAGCATCAGGTGCACCAGGATTTGTATATATGCGGCCGCTAAAACCTACCACCTGGCCATTGGCATCGAACACGGGGAACATAATCCGCGAACGAAAACGATCATAGCATCCGCCGCGATCTTTTTTGATGGCGACACCAGAATCAACAATATCCTGTATCTGATAATGCCGCTTCAAGAAATCAGTGAGCGTACTCCAGGCATCAGGCGCATAACCCAGACGAAAATGCGCAATCGAAGCATCTGTCAGGCCACGCTCCGTAAGATAGGCACGGACCGAGCGTCCTACAGACGACTG
>CAZHOA010000089.1:0-3014 GCA_964534385.1 uncultured Candidatus Saccharibacteria bacterium
GAATCACTCACCTCGTGTTCATACGCTTCTTCCCCGGTACCGGCGATAATCAAATGCACCTCAGGAATATCCGCCTGTATGCGATGGAATGCCTGAATAATATGGTGCACGCCCTTGCGCCGTTCCAAGGCACCAACAAAAGTAAAAATAACTTTTGATCTGAGATCTTGACCGCGCAACATTTTTTCCACTTTGTGGGGTTTAAAATATTCGGTATCAATGCCGGCGAATGGGATATTTGGTGTCGGCTTCGTGGTATATTTTTTGAAAATGGTAACGGCTTTTTGATTGCCGCAGACAATCGCATCCGAGAAAAATAAATTCAGGTAAATAATCGCGTCCTTGATGAGACGATTCAAGCCATGAAACTTCGCATGATAGTCAATATTTTCCCAGGTAAACAGTACGTGCTTCAAACCAAATATCTTACTCCATATTGCCTGATACAATGTCGTAAGTAAAATCGGTTCCGTCAAGGTAAAAACGGTCGTGATGTGTTTCTTTTTGCGTTCACGCCACAAAAACAAAGGAAAAGCAGGCATCCAACCCTTGAGGAGTCCGCCGATAACCGGATAGTGCGAATGGAAAAAATAGGCTTTTGTTTTTGTGATACGCGAGTCCTGCGGCGGATAGTAGACGACTTTGCCGTCTTTAATTTTCCAAACAACCGGCAATAGAAAAAATATACCGTCATGATCCGGATAATCTTTTAATGTATTAAAATAGTTTTCTCGGATGTATGGATATCCGACGACGACGACACTCATACTTTGATTGATTTAAAAATAAATTGCTGGGCGAACAGACTCGGCCATCGTTGTAATAATGCGGTCAATTTGCCCGGAAATATAATATTGTTTTCCTTGACTACGTTGAAACCGGCCTCCGCCAGTACCTCGTGCAGATATTCGTGGGTAAAAAATCTAATGTGTCCGAAATCGAGCATGCCCTGATCGGTATATTTGAATCTGCCGCATAAGAATTTGAGCCGATTGGTCCAGGTCATGATATTGGGCGTCGTCACAATCAAGACTCCGCCATTACGCAAAATATTATTGACATTCTTTAAAAGTATTACGGGATCAAAACAATGTTCGATCACTTCGGCCATAACGACGAGGTCAAACTTCCCCTCGGAAACAATCTCCGCTGGCCACTCCCGCTGTACATCAAATGAATATACTTTGTCTAACACCGTGCGCGCTTCGGCCGCCGCTTTTTCGGAAATCTCAATACCGGCGACATAGGTATCAGGTTTTTTCAATCGTGCACCCAGATAGCCACGAGCACAACCGACATCCAAGACCCGCTTGAAATGCCCATCACGCGTTAATTCCAAAATTTTACGTAAACGCGTATGCGCAATGCCGTACTGCAGGCTGCGATCTTCATAGTACTCTTTTTCCATCCTCTAAACTATAAACTTAAATACATAACACGTCAATTTAAAAACGGACATTGTCCGTTTAGTGTGGTTGGGTCAATCGTCTAATGGCGGTTGACCCTGTTCTCATGTTTAATCGATTGCCGACTCACCACCCATCGGTAAGGTATTCTCGTCAGCATTCAAGAGAGCAATGATATCTACAATGCCCCATTTCTCCTGTTCCGACTTCCGAGAAGACCCTGCGATATGTAATTTCTCCAAGAGCTCAACGACCTCATACGGAATATCTTGGGGTATAGTGGTGGTATTAATCTGCATCAATGGCTTTTGCCGATACTCTTGTACCGCCTGATCAATAGTGCCAATCGCACCGACCCACACAGCACCAAGAAAACATGCATAGCAACGATTACTACCGAGATATGGATGTAGGTACACAGATCGAGCCTCAATCACTCCCAAGTCCAACCCAGCCTGAGCTTTTTCAGCCAGCCATTTCCTCTGGTCTTTGGTCAGGTAAGCGCGGAGATATTTTACTATTTCTTCATCACTAATTTTCCACTGCCGCTCCATGAAATTCTGAAACTCTTCACTTCTCATTCTTTATTACCTCCCGTCGTGTTTCGATGCAAATTTTGATTCCAACAACTCCCCGGTTCCCGCTTTGGCAACTTGATATACACCGGATTGCCGTCATGTGGACAGGGAATAGTCCAACCGTTTTGAGACGGCGGCTCACCATGATCCGGTTGGCGGATCCACACTTCATAGGCACAACCGTCTTCCCAGCCAATTATGGAGTGGCATCGCAAACATTCTCCCTGCATTCCCGGATATGGTTTTTGATATACAGCCGAGCCGGGCTCAATCATAATACCAGGCGAACCTTGCTGCTTGAGCGCTGTTGATTGCGCATCCCCAGGAAACACTGGTTTCTCAGCAGGTTTCGAACGCGACCCTGAATCATCGAACAGATCGGTCAGAAGCCTATGCGCAGCCTCTGCTTCGTCTAGACCAGCCAGATTAATACCTATAATCGGTAGTACATCACTCCGTCCCAGACCCACCTCGATCGGAAATAGCCTCAAAGTTTGGCAACGGGAAACGTCGTAGTAAAAACCGATAGCTATAGCAACATCTCTGACACGCCGATCCGAACGGATAAAGAGAACCAGGTCAACGTCTTGAGATGAGAATAGCTGTATCTCACCATATTCGTTCCTGACTGGTTCATATATGTATTCACCAGTCTGCTCAAGTGTATAGATAATCCAGTTTGACCAACTAACCTCTGGTAGTTCCTCAGGGCTGAGATCAGGTCTGAGAAATGTAAATTTTTTACTCATCCACTACCTCCTATTACACAAATTTCAAAAATCTTCTGCTACTAATATTACATTAAAATTTAATATTAGTCAATGGTCACGCACCTGGCTAATCTAAGCAGCCAGCATTTTATGGGCTATTTTCGTGATCAGGCGGTCGAGATTATGATGCTCTACGACATAGTGACGTAGCACATCCCCATAATCATGGTGGGCAGCTTGCATGATCTTCTGGGCGAGCTCTTCCGCATCACCCTGAGCAAACACAAGTTCTGGCGGAAGGTATGCACGGGCGGCGTCAT
>CAZHOA010000090.1:0-3000 GCA_964534385.1 uncultured Candidatus Saccharibacteria bacterium
GGACAGTTATCGTTGATAACTTTTCATCAAGACGATGGGCTTCGGTCTTGCCTGTTGCCCAGTTCAGCACCACATTTGCCGTTGGCACAGGCTCAACCCTATGCGTAAATGGATTGATGGGATATTTCCCGGGATCGAGTGGTTCAATCCACACACCCTTCTGTCCCTTCAGTACCAGATTGCCATGTTTAAAGCCATCCCCGGTCACATCAACACCTTCCTGACCGACGAATGAGATCACAACTCCAACGTTGGCAATGGGCACCTCGGTCATTGGTTTTAGCTCAACGGTCGCAAAGCGAGGATTAATAAAATATCGTCCAGCCAGAATTGGCTGTTCCTGCAATCCTTTGTAACCACCATTATCGATAAACGTTTGTGGATCCTGATACATGCTATGGTCCGGTACAGACACACCGGCGATCTCACCAGAAACTAATGGTCGGCCTTCACGAGTTGTAACGATACCCACCATGTTATCGGGCACTTCGAGTGCATCTTCTTCGGTCACCGCAAACAGAGCCGTGTTAATGCGATACGTACCCGGCGGTATAATCGCAACTTGTGTACCCCGCTCACCGCCATGCTCCAGAAAAGCACGGGCATCCTGAAAGGCATTGCATTCAACCTTTTTAGCGAGAACCCGCCCGCCAGATAACGGCCGTCCATCGCGCGCTTCAACAACGCCGATTTTGGTTTTTGCAATTGTTATAAAAGGTTCATGCCTGACAACGTATTGCCATGGCCAAAATCCAAAATGCACTCCAGGTGCCAACGTATCTGCCTGGTAACCAGCCTCTCCATTGAGTGCGATAATTGCTCCGTCAGGCAGCTTAGTATTACCAACGAAAGCGAATTTCTTTTTCACCTTGCCAACCGAGTTCGTCGGTATGATCACCATGCCGAGACACAACCTCAAGACAAATTTGTAGCATAGCAGCGCTACGACTAATAAAACCAAACCGAGAACCCAGAGACTCGTCAAAAAACCCAAAATACTCACAATTTTCTCCTCGTTATTATTTTAAAGTTCATACCTCATAAGAACCTTGTGGCTTTCGTTCAAACTGTTCAAACAAGACGCTCACCGTTCTTATGAGGTATCTATTTTTTAGCATTTATATTATAAAATGTCAAATTTGAGAAAGGTGGAGCCTGGTGAATAATGCCTCATTCTATAATCTCTAAATTGATGGCGGAGGCAAGGCCTTTTGAGAGACGTCGCTGTGCGACGCGGGTCAAAAGGCCTTGCGAAGCTCGGGTTGAGTTTGTGGAGGTTAGGGAGTGTGTTTAACGGAAAGGCATTATTCACCAAGCTAAAGAGATACTAAACACAAAAAAAAGCCGAGGCTTCATAGCATCGGCTAAGGGCACAACTGAACATTCACTCGGTGTGCCGCAGACCTAAACAGTATTTTATATAATCCTCAAGAATCTTACCATGATCAAAAACAAAGCGTTCTTTCACGGCCGCAAATTCTGCAATATCGAGCAGAACGACACGCGTTTTGCCGTCTTCATTTTTTGGAGTACCGGAAGCAATGCCCCAAAAAACAGTTGAGACATACGCACCGCGGGGATCACGACCGGGTTCGGCATAGGTTCGGAAAACTTCGTTGGGTAAAAAATCAAAACCGGTCTCTTCCCAGAACTCTCGCCTGATTGTCGCGGTTAGTGTCTCACCAAATTCTTGTTTGCCACCCACCAGCGCCAATCCCGGAACTTTACTCAGACGCTCAACCAGAACGATCCTGCCCTGGTACCAGCCGATACCATCAGCACAGTATATAATATCGCTATCACTCATGTCTGATTCCTCTCTTGTGTAAATTTACGAATAGACGAGCAGCGATCGAACATCATAATCTTGTAGAACTGCCCGGCCATTCAATCCGGCTAGCTCAATCAGAAACTGACAGCCCACCACACGCGCACCCAGTTTTTTAATCAACGAGCATGCGGCCTTGGCAGTACCGCCGGTCGCCAGCAGATCATCAACGACGACAACGTTCATATCTTCTTTTACAAACGAATCAACATGCACTTCCAGCGTGTCAGTGCCATATTCCAAATCATAGGACACTGATTTAGTCTGCCAGGGTAGCTTGCCTTTTTTCCTTATCAGTATGAGTGGCACTTCTAATTCCAAGGCCATCGCGGCACCAAAAATAAAACCTCGGGCATCAAGAGCTGCGATTGCATCAGCTACAGGGAACTTCTTCCAAGGCCCAGTCTTCGTAAACTCCCAAGGCGCAATCATCATATCAATCGCCCGTTGAAACGCGGACGATGTTGTGAGCAACGGTGTAATATCTTTAAAAACAATGCCCGGTTTCGGAAAATCCGGAACGTCGCGGATGTAATTTTTTAAATCCATTAGTCACCTCCTGTGGATGCTTCTTTTGTTATATTTAACGGCATATCCGGATCGGGAGATTCCTCCGACAATTTCGTGATGCTACCAGCCATCTGGGTGGATTGGTAGATAGCCTCGGCAATATCCGAAACCACTGATACTTTCGTCAGCCACGATGCGTTCTCCTTGTAATACGCTTCACTCCGTGGAATTGAATCAGTACAAGCAACTTGGATATTATTATTCCGAAAATGCTGTTCACCATCTCGACTAAAGATCCCGTGGGTTGCACACAGATAGACTTGACTAGCACCCAGCTCAAGTACTTTCTGGATAACCTTAACAGCGGTGCCTCCGGTATCAATCATGTCATCGAACATTACCACCCGTTTACCGACAATATCACCACCCACCGAAAAAATTTCGGCCTTATTGGCTTCGGGCCGCCGTTTTTCAAAAACACGGACGGGCAAATCACCGAGTCGTGTGGCTAAACGCTTACATCGTTTTGAACCCCCAAAGTCAGGAGACAGAATCACAACATCAGTAAAGTCATTATTAAATCTCGTACGCAGGTGGCGAGCGAACAACTTGCTCCCGATTATATGGCCAACGTTGACCCCGAAGAAACCTTCGGCCTGTTC
>CAZHOA010000091.1:0-3000 GCA_964534385.1 uncultured Candidatus Saccharibacteria bacterium
TGCTGACTTCGACGGTGACCAGATGGCTGTTCACTTGCCACTAACGGAAGAGGCGCAGCGCGAGGCTCGCGATCTTATGCTCTCAACGCATGGTATTTTGAAACCGGCTACAGGCGAACCAGTTGCCATCGCTACCAAAGACATCACGTTCGGTTGTTACTACTTAACGAGCCTATCAAAAGGGGCGACCGGTGAGGGTAGAGTGTTCTCTTCGGAATCCGAAGCTGTCATGGCGCATGAGCATGGTGTAATTGATCTCCGCGCCCAGATTAAGGTGCGTTTGGATAAACACGTACAGAAAGGTGACACAAAGCTGATGGAAACAACAGTTGGCCGTTTGATCTTTAATCACGCCTTACCTGACGACTACCCATTTATTAATAAAATTTTAAATCAAACTGACTTGCGCAACATGGAAGCCGATATCCTGCATCGCTATGGCGAAGCTGTGGCTGTTGATTTCCTTGATAAAACTCAGGCTTTCGGTTTTCATTATTTCACAGTCTCTGGAGTTTCTTGGGGTATGGATGATTTGAAGGTACCACCTGAAAAAGCCGCTATTATGATCGAGGCCGAGAAGATTATTGATCAGAACAAGGAGCTGTACGATCAAGGTCTGCTTACCGAATATGAACGCAAATCAAAGGCCATTGAGATCTGGACGATTACCAAGTCAAAGATCGAAGAATTGCTTCGCAAACAGTTCAACGAAAACGAAGCAGTCTATATGATGGTTGAGTCCAAAGCTCGCGGTAGCTGGCAAACGGCAAACCAGCTGTGTGGCATGCGCGGTCTCATGGTAAAGCCTGACGGTGAACTGATCGAGCTTCCCGTGAAGAGCTCATTCAAACACGGTCTCAACGTCTTGGAATATTTCATTTCAACACACGGTGCTCGTAAAGGTACTGTGGACACTGCATTGAGAACAGCGAGTGCCGGCTATCTGACTCGTCGTCTTGTTGATGTGGCGCAAGATGTCGTCATCAAAGAAGAAGACTGCCACGATACTGAGGGCTATACGGATTATACTGAGGACGGCACATTTAGCGGTGAATCTATCGGCAAACGTCTTATGGGCCGTGCCGTTTTGGAAGATATCAAGAATGCTGAAGGCAAGACTATTATCAAAAAAAATACTATCGTTTCTAGAGAAATGGTACCTGAAGTTGAAAAAGCCAATCCCAAGACCGTGCGCATTCGCTCGTTGATAACCTGTAAGGCAATCGATGGCGCCTGCCGTATGTGTTATGGCTATGATTTGTCGAAGAATAGACTAGTCGAACTGGGTGAAGCAGTGGGTATCGTGACTGCGCAAGCTATCGGTGAGCCGGGTACTCAGTTGACTATGAGAACATTCCATACCGGCGGTGTTGCCAGTACTGGTGATATTACTCAAGGTTTGCCGCGCGTGGAAGAAATTTTCGAAGTTCGTCCGCCGTCGGGCAAGGCACTCATATCCGAGGTCGATGGCCGCGTCATGGCGATAGAGGAAAAGGGCAATCAACGTATCATCAAGATTACATCTGATATTGGTGAGGAACGCGAATATGCGACATTGCCGGGAGTTGCTGTGACTGTATCAGCCGGTGATGTGGTGATGGTGGGGCAGCAACTGTCGGAGGGTCATATCGATTTGCGGGAATTGTATACCACGTCGGGTAGTATTCCTACCGTGGCGCGATATATTATTCGCGAAGTACAGAGTGTGTACTTTGCTACCGGTGAAGGTATTAATGACAAGCACGTGGAACTTATCGTGCGTCAGATGTTCTCACGAGGCAAAGTCCTGGATGCCGGAGAAACGGATTTGATTCCCGGTGATATTTTAGAGAAACGTACCATTCTGGATGCCAATGCCAAGGCTCAACGCGAAGGCAAGAAGCCAGCCGTGTTTGAGCAGCTCTTGTTGGGTATTACCAAGGTATCATTGAGTACCGAGAGCTATCTGTCAGCGGCATCATTCCAGGAAACGGCTCGCATTCTGATCGAGGCAGCCATTTCAGGCAAGGAAGACACCTTGCGCGGACTCAAGGAAAACGTCATCATCGGCCGTATTATTCCGGCTGGTACCGGCTATCGCGGGTTGGATATGGACATACCAATACCGGCGATTGAGCAGCCAGTGGCCTAAAATATGCCGATTTTATCAAAAAGACCCTTGTTACCGGGTCTTTTTGATTGACAAATTAGTATTTAGTGTGGTATAATATCTTTACATAATATAATTTGATTCTTTAAAAAGGAAAGGAGGCCATGTATGGCCAAACGTTCTGATGTCGCGGTCGAATCTGAGGTTAAGGTAATCGACACTTTTTTCTCCGAAGAGGATGACGTGACTCTTCGGTTTCTGAGTGTCGGCCGCTTTTTTGCCGACGTTATTGATAAGAACGACCAACCTCGGACGTACGGTCCGTATCAGGTTCGGTCCAAGTCTGACGTCGACGAGTTACCAGGTCGCGTCAGGAACGCTCTCTACGCCTATTACGGCGGCCGACTCCCGTTCAAGACCGGCGGCCAAGGAGAATTTAAGCCAGGCGTGATTCTCGCGTGTCTGGCCATTGTTGCGATCTTCCTTGCGATCGCGACCCATTGCTAATTTTTTTATTGAAACGGAGGAGAAATGGAAAAATTTAAAGCTGAGAGCAGAACCGCAGTTGGTCTCGTCGGCAGAGATGGCGAGATCATGTTGAACGGCGCATCAACGCCCGAGCTTTTAAGGGGCGAGCATCGCTCATATGAAGTTTTGAGAATTCGTGTCGTGCGCACCGTCAGTAACAATGAATTGTTTCTGGAAGTGACGGGCCAGGCACGAGAAACAGCTCACTTGAGCCTCACCCCCGAGGAGGCTAAGATGCTGGTTGAGCTGTTTGGCAAAGCGAAGTTGCCCCTGGCCTGGACAGTAAGGCCCGTGACAGCTTTGGCGGCCGCAACCTAGTAGTCCCCATATCGAAAAGCTCTGCTCTTTGCAGACCTTCCGAGTGGGGCTTTTCATTTTTTATG
>CAZHOA010000092.1:0-2992 GCA_964534385.1 uncultured Candidatus Saccharibacteria bacterium
TCAGTGACGGCAAGGTGACGGTGAGTCAGTCGTTGCAGGTCCGGGTTGTGGATCGACTTACCCGTACGCTGTTCAAGTTTAATCCCAAAAACTGTAAATTGAGGATGATTGTGACTAGTACAAGTGGTGCGCGATTGAATGTTAATCTGTTCCTTGAAGGCTTTGGGCCACTGACTCATGAGCAGGGCGATTATTACAGCCTTAAACTCATATTGGTCAAGCACCTTGTTAAAGGAACCACTCTGAAAGTCACCTCTTCGGCTGGTGGCACGGTGTCGGTAGTCTATTAAAATTACTCATTGATCAAATCGAGGCAATCCCTCGATTTTTTATTTGAACATGGTATGCTTTGATTGAATTCCATAGTTGAAATAACGACTTCCCCGCCTTCTCATCATCCATGTCTCTCATGCTGAAAATGATCTCGGTTTTTATAAGAAGTCGTTACGCTATGACTCAAATAGTTGAGTCCACGCTACGATTCTTATAAAAACCTCGTCATTTTCTAGCATGATGTACAATATAATGAGAAAGCGAGAAAGTCATTACATGTCATCGATATTTTGCACGTAATATGAAAATACATTTCACTGCATATGACCAAAACCGAAGCAAAAAATCGCGTACGAAAATTGGTGGATACGATAAACAAGTATCGCTACCATCGATTGGCGCTTGATAAGCCGATCGTGGCTGAGTCCATTGAAGACTCTTTGAAAAAAGAGCTGTTTGACTTGGAACAGGAATATCCGGATCTCATCGTGCCGGATTCGCCTACGCAACGTGTCGGCGGCAAGGCTTCGGCAAAATTTCAGAAGTTTACCCATCCGCAGCGCATGTACTCCTTCAATGATGCTTTTGATCAGAACGACATGGAGGAATGGCTGACTCGTCTGCGCCGCATCGATCCGCGCGCCGGTGAGCATGGTTTCTATTGCGAATTGAAGATTGACGGTTTAGCGATTGAGTTGATCTACGAAGATGGCTTTTTGAAAATAGGCTCAACGCGCGGCGACGGGTTTATCGGTGAAGACGTTACGCAAAATCTCAGAACCATTGATGACATTCCGCTGCGCTTGCTGGACGAAGCAGAGATAATTAAAAATGTGCGTCATCAAAAACTCAATACCATCTCTCAACAGATCGAAAAAAAAGGCATGCCAAAGACGCTGATTGTCCGCGGCGAAGTCTTCATTGATCTGAAGGGCTTCAAGAAAGTCAACGAAGAACAAACAAAATCGGGCAGTCAGATCTATGCTAACCCGCGCAATCTCGCTGCCGGTTCAGTGCGGCAATTGGACCCGGCGATTACCGCCGCTCGGCACTTGAAGGCGTTTGTTTACTCGCTGGTGACTGACATGGGTCAACAGACGCATGAAGAAGAGCATCATATTCTCAAGAGTCTGGGTTTTACAACCAATGCCCATAACGTATATTGCAAAGATCTACACGAAGTACAAAAGTTCCGGGATCATTGGGAAAAACAACGTGAAAAATTAGAATACGAGATTGACGGTATTGTGGTGATTGTGAATGACAATCACATGTTCCAAAAACTGGGCGTTGTCGGTAAGGCGCCGCGCGGGGCGATGGCGTACAAGTTTTCGCCGCGGGAAGCGACGACCACGGTGAATGATATTATCGTCAGTGTTGGACGTACCGGTACGCTGACGCCGATTGCTATGCTCGAGCCGGTTGAGATCGGTGGCACAACAGTCTCGCGGGCGACACTGCACAATGAGGATGAGATTGAACGTCTCGGGGTTAAGATCGGCGATACTGTCGTGGTCGGCCGAGCCGGTGATGTCATACCGGATGTGAAGAGTGTCGTCAAGGAATTGCGTACCGGTCATGAACGCTCATTTCATTTTCCAAAAAAATGTCCCGTTTGCGGCGAACCGGTGATGCGTAAAGAAGGCGAGGCTGCGTACAAGTGCGTCAATCGCGATTGTCCGGCCATCAAACGCGAAGCAATCTACCACTATGTTGCCAAAGGCGCCGTCGATATCGCCGGGGTTGGACCAAAGATTATTGATCAATTGCTCGACGCCGGTCTGATTAAGGATGCCGCTGACCTCTATAACCTCACGAAGGAAGATCTGCTCAATCTCGATCGTTTTGCCGAAATATCCGCCGAAAAGACAATCAAATCAATCCAGTCTCACAAAAAAATCACACTCGATCGGTTTATCTATGCGCTCGGCATTCCGAATGTCGGTTCGGAAACGGCATTAGATTTGGCTCGTCGATTCGGCACGCTCGACAAAATGGCCGATGCCAGCCTCGATGATCTGCAGGCAATCAAAGATATTGGTGACGTTGTGGCCCGAAGTATCTATGATTGGTTTCACGCCGCGTACAACCAAAAGTTACTGGAAAAATTCCAAGCTGTCGGCGTGCGTGCATTGAAGCAGGAATCATCACAAAAATCTTCAAAATTAAAGGGCAAGGTATTCGTATTTACCGGCACGCTCGAGGGCATCTCGCGCGAGTACGCTGAGAATTTGGTGCGCGAACATGGCGGTGATGTCTCATCGTCAGTCTCAAAAGAAACAACCTATGTTGTTGTCGGCGAGGAACCCGGTTCCAAATACGACAAAGCCAAAAAATTAAATATTACCATTTTGGATGAAAAGCAATTCTTGGCCATCATTGACAAATAGACTAAACACAGCCCCGCTGAATAACGCGTCTTTTTCATTTTTCACAATATATGGTAGGTTGAATACATGTCAAAGATTACTGAACACGATATTGATCACATCGCTCAATTGGCACGTATTCGTCTGTCGGATTTGGAAAAGAAGCAAATGGCGCATGAGTTCCAGTCGATTTTGGGCTATATCGATAAACTGAGCGAAGTAGATACTGCTGGGGTTGAACCGACGGCGCAGGTGACCGGAAGTGAAAATGTTTTTCGCCAGGACAAACCGGCTGCTGACCTGATAGAAATCGATATGCAGGGTCGACAAGATGCGCTCGTGAAACAAGC
>CAZHOA010000093.1:0-2914 GCA_964534385.1 uncultured Candidatus Saccharibacteria bacterium
GGTCGCGGAGAATAGCATAGTCTGGCGTTGTGTCGGGACCAGATCAAGAATCTTCTTGATCTGAGGACCAAAACCAATATCTAGCATGCGGTCAGCTTCGTCAAGAATGACAACTTTCATATCATTGAGCTGAAGTGTTTTCTGTTGAACGTGATCCAAGAGACGACCTGGCGTTGCGATGATGATATGGTGCTCTTTGCGTAGCTGTTGTATCTGGAGATGCATTGAGGCGCCGCCGATGAGTACCACGGTTTTGAGGCCGAGATGACTGCCGACTTTGCGTAATGAGTCTTCGACTTGCAAGGCAAGCTCGCGTGTCGGGACAACAACCAGCCCGCGGCCGGGATTATGCATGAGATATTGAATAGCAGGCAAACCAAAAGCAAGCGTTTTGCCGGTGCCTGTTTGCGCGATACCAATAATATCTTTGCCGTCAATTGCCGGTGGTATCGATTGCTGTTGAATTGGTGTCGGTTCTGTGATGCGTAATTTGGCGACTGCATCCTGTAGGATTGCAGAAAGGCCAAGATGTTCAAAGCCCAAAGGCTTCGTTGTAGATGGTGTCATATATAATACAATAATTGACCCGGTTCCTATCGGGTCAATTATCTGACACAATCGGTTCGAGTCGTACTGTTCATTAGAGAACAGTACCTTTAATCTATACTAGTCATTATACTCCTAAACAGTACGAAAGTCAACGTTTCGCTCAAAATAGCCCATATAAGGCGAGAGATATCCCTATTTTAACTGAATAGCGAGCGTTTTTGACGATCCGTCATCCAAAACCAGGCGCAGGTAGTACGTGCCGATTGTGGTGAGGTTTTTGGTTGAGAGATTAAAGATATATTGATTGCCCGACGTATCATATCTGAACATATTGGCAATATTGGAACCGCCGCTAGCCATCGCCGGGTTGAGGCTACTCGGATTAGTTCCAATGTATAGTTTTGCCAGTGCGGTATTTACGAAGTTATTATTGGTGTCAATGATCTGGAACTTTACGGGAATCGTACTCGTTGTTTTGAATGTTTTGCTGTCCAGGTTGAGCGGTGCCAGTATATTAATGACTCCATACGGCAGTACTATATAATGTACCGATGTTGTTGTGGTGTGACCAATATTGTCGGTCGCGGATACGGTGAATGTGTGCAGGCCGATTGAACCAGTGTCAATATCGCTGCCGTTACTAACATTGGCGACACAGGTAGCGATGTCCGAGCCATGATCGCTGCAAGAAAACTGAGCGGGGATACTACTACGAAATGTATAGTTCGCATTGTCGGTCGGACTCAGTATTGCTATGTCGGGAGCTTTTTTGTCAATTTTGTTGCCACTGATCGGACCCGCGATGACACAATTGCCGGCATGGTCGCAGACCGCTTTGCTCTCAGTAGAAACATTGCTATCTTCCAAGCCGTCATCGAGATGCGCTGTGAGGTTAAACTGTGCATCGGTACCGTCAAGACCGGAAGCGTTATCAGAAGCGCGACATGCTATCGCCACATCTGTATCATGCCAAATGCCATCGGCTTGATCGCAGTCGACGACCGGCGGCGTGGTATCACGCACATCTACGACAAATTCAGCTTTTGTTTGGTTGTTATGAGTGTCAGTTGCAATGCATGAGATGGTGTGGGAACCGAGACTCAACGTACTACCGCTCAACGGATCGCACTGAACCGGAACATTGCCATCAACAATATCGGTCGCCTGAGGCGTGTCAAAAATTACCGTAGCGCCGTCTGGACCAGTGGCCTCAATTTGCATATCTGATGGAATATTACTCATGGTTGGCGGTGTCATATCCTCTACTCGCACCGTAAACATCACAGGTAGTGCCTGATTGCCATTCACATCAGTTGCGGTGCATGTGACTTGAGTGTCGCCAATCGGAAAGACTGAACCGGAAGCCGGTGAACAGAATGTTGTGACATTAGGATCATCTTCGTCGGTTGCGCTCGGATTGACGTAGGTGACAGTAGCGCCCAGTGCCGATATTGCTTCGGTCATTACAATATCGTGGGGTTCGATGACCGGCAGTGAACTGGGCCTGAACTGAATAGCAGTGTCTCCCGAGACGGCAAGGCCATTGATAGTAAGATTGGCTGTGCCGATTGCTTTTGATGTTAACTGACGATTGACCATGCCATTGATCGTGCTGTCGGAGCCGCTCACCATACCCAGTGTTGTTTCTACTGTGACCGGAGTGTTGTCAGCGACTAGATTATTGTGGGCGTCCTTGACGGTAACGGCTAGATCAACGACCGATCCGGTGGTAATGTTGGTGGCACTAGCCTGAATAGTGGCGGCCATGGGTACGCCGGCAATTTCATTCAATGTGCCGAAACTCGTCACGCCATCGATGATATTGGTGATGAGCGAGGTACCGGTTTTGGTGATACTCTGGTTGATTGCTAACGGATTGCTATTCAACGGTCGTACCGCGATGCCGGACCAGGTGATAGTGCTCAGACAGTTCGGGTTATTGGTATTACTCGCTGATTTTTGAGTGACATTGACGGTGATCGTGGATGTGGTTGGCGTGACGACTTGATGATTATCACTGTTTAACTTTACGAGACGATTGCCGGTGCCGCTGCATGTTCCCATATGTGATACTGTGGCGGTCACACTGTTGTTTGTAGTTTGAAATACGAAACCGGCGGGTGCGTTGAAAACAATCGTGCCGATGCTGATCTCGCCTACGGCTTGTTCCTGTATTGCTGGACCACTGAGCGAAGTAAACATGCCATTGGCTGTGTCAGCAGAAATAGCACTGCCGCCCGTTGCGGACGTGAGTGTGGCCGCGTGAGTTGTTGGCGCCGAGATACTCGTTATGACGAAGAGCGAGGCTAGAGACAAGACACCTATGGCAAAAGATCGGATAGTAGATATTTGTTGTTTGAACATA
>CAZHOA010000094.1:0-2864 GCA_964534385.1 uncultured Candidatus Saccharibacteria bacterium
TATAGATTATATTTTTTAAAATAACGCTTATAAATTATATCATTTTTATTTAAATTGTCAAAATTCGGTGCAGTTAGAGCGAGAATCCACTGTAGCAAGATTGACTTATAATTATTATAGTTTATAATATATTTAAAACGGACATTTAAAATCAAAGAAAGATGAGGTTAATCAGCCATGGACATAACTCACGTCCCTATGTATGCGTTGACCGGCGGGCCGGGCGGCGGTAAATCGACCAGCAAGGAATCGCTAACGGCAGTCCTGACAAATCATGGCGTACTGCCATTTTTTATCCCTGAAGCAGCCACGATTCTATTTGGCAGTGGCGTCCAGATTGAAACTATCGGAAGCCTGGAATTCCAGCGTCAGATATTACGACGCCAGCTTTGGGAAGAGCAATACTTTCGAGAGTTAGCCGCTATGCATCGCGGTAAACGCATAATTTTTGCCGACCGCGGTTGTCTTGACGGCAGAGCCTATGTCAATGGCAATATAGCATACTTCGAGCGAGAAGTTGCCCAGCACGTGGATCCGAATTTGACAGTAGATGCAATGATGGCACGTTATGAAAACGTTTTTCATATTCAGTCACCGGCAGTTGATGCCCCGGAAGTGTATGATGGCATACGACACAATAACCCCGCCCGACAAGAAACGGCCCAAGAAGCGGCGGCACGTGATCGGGCAACACTGAACGCCTGGCTCGGCCATGAGCACATGCACATCATATCAAACAGACATAACAGTCAAAATATTGATTTCCCGACCAAGATGAAAAAGTTGCACCAGGCGGTATTTTACGCCATGGGCATACCACAACCCATCGAGCGCGAACACAAATTCCTGGTATCCGAAGTCCAGTTGTCGATGCTATCGGAAGCAGTCGCTGTTCAGATCACGCAACATTATTTAATGAGCGAACCAGGCGTCGAGCGCCGCGTAAGAGCGCGGAATTATATCGGTACCACCACCGATCAGGCGATCTATTTCTACACCGAAAAACGCGACTATGCGCCAGGCGAACGCTACGAGCTGGAATACGCGATTGATGCCGCAGAGTATCGTTTACTCCTACAGACAGCCGATCCGACGCTGAAACCGATTCAGAAAAAACGCTTATCGTTCGCCTGGGATGGACGGTACTACCAGCTTGACTTCTTTGAAGATATGCGGCTGGCAATACTCGAAGTCGAACTCAGCGAAGCAAACGACACAGTCGATATACCGCCGTTCATCCGGATTACGAAGGATGTGACCGACAACAAAGATTATCGCAACTACGCCATAGCCGCCGGCCAATGCCCATGTTACGCATAGTTTTTGCCTTACCATTTCCCGCCACACGGCGGGCTTTATTTTTGACACAATCTATATTTAATTTTATAATACTATTAGCTTTTTAATATCTTACACCATGGAGGAGTCGTGGCAAAATCATTGCAGATTGTCTATGCGCGGGAATCCCCGCCTCAAGAAATTACCAAATCGATTTTCCTGGCCGGGCCGACACCCCGATCAGCTGACGTACGCTCATGGCGGCCGCAAGCTTTAGCACTACTTGAACTCTATCACTACGATGGCGTTGTGTTTGTACCCGAACCGCGTACCGGTGTTTGGCCGGACGGCAACAAAGAATTATTAAAAAAAGAACAGATAGAATGGGAAGAGCACTACCTCAATATGGCGGACTGCATTCTATTTTGGATACCACGGAACATGACGAACATGCCGGCATTGACGACTAACGTCGAATGGGGCATGTGGTACGACTCCGGTAAAATAGTCTTCGGAGCGCCGGACCATGCCGAACACGTGGGGTATCTTCAGCATTATGCTGCCAAGTTTAATATACCGTCCGCAACTTCGCTGTATGATCTTGTGAAAATTGCCTGCGACCGGCTTGGCGATGGCGCCTTGCGATCGGACGGGGAACGATGTGTACCGCTCTTCGTCTGGCAAACAAAACATTTTCAACAATGGTATCAGGCTCAACGCGCCAGCAACCATCGTTTAGAATCAGCACGTTTAGCTTGGACGTTTAGGGTTGGGCCACAGAAGGAAGTAGTATTTTTTTGGGTCCTGGCGGTCGACCTCGCGATACCCGGCGAACAACGACTCAAACAGAACGAAGTTGTTATCTCACGCCCCGACATCGCTACGATACTTCTGTATCGCCGTGCGTATTCTCTGGAACAAACAGATATTGTGCTAGTCCGTGAAGTCCGCAGTCCGGCCGCCACTCCTGATGGCTATGTTTGGGAGATCCCGGGTGGCTCCTCACTTGATAGCGAGAAAGAAATTGCCCAGATCGCTATTGAAGAATGCTTCGAAGAAACCGGCCTACTCTTTCCACCGCAGCGTCTGCGATTCCATCAAACGCGCCAAATGGCCTCGACTATGTCCAGTCATCGCGCGCATCTATTCTCCGTCGAACTAACCGATAGCGAGTTATCCAAATTGCGCGACCAGTTCGGCGTACGCCATGGCATTGCCTGTGAAGACGAACACACGTTTGTCGAAATATGCAAAGTCGGCGACATCTTACAACGCCAGAACACCGATTGGGCTATGCTCGGCATGATCCTATCCGTGCTCAGTCTCTAGCCCTAGCATCTCCATCCACAACCGCACCCATGCGGTTTTTTATTTTTGCACAATCATAATATAGTGAATAATGCTTTTTCTTTAGCACAATAACTAATCTCCACCAACTCAACCCAAGCTTCGCGAACCCTTTTGACCCGCGTCGCACAGCGACGTCTCTCGGATTCTTTAATTGACTACTGAGGCCTGCTGGCCTCAGTATCTCCTCGTCAGAGCTCGTCGACCTACGCCGGTCGGTTGGAGATTAAAGGATGAGG
>CAZHOA010000095.1:0-2856 GCA_964534385.1 uncultured Candidatus Saccharibacteria bacterium
ATGCGCCGTGACGGCGCATATCGAGGGTGGTATGTTCGATAAAAATAGTATCGAGAGTAATGGGTTTTTCGATAGCAGAACTGATACAATCACATGGAATGCTTCCAGCGTACCGGAGTTCAATATACTGCAACCCAACCAGCACGGAACGGTTTCTTTCTCGATTCGTCTCAAGGATTCTTTCGGCGGTTCTCAGGGCAGTCACAACTCGTTAGTGAAGATGACAGCGCATCTGGAAACGCCTAATATACCGGCTGGTCTCGATGTCCAGAGGCTTTATGCCGACAAGCCCGTTATTACCCGCATCTCAACGGCGCCTTCCTTCACACAAGTGTTGAGTCTCAATGACGCTCAGCTTGGTAGTCAGGGACCGTTCCCGCCAAAAGTCGATACGGCGACGGCCTTTATTGTGAATTGGAATTTGATTAATCCCGTTAATGATATCGCGCAGGCACGGGTTTCGGCGACCCTGGCGCCAGGTGTTTCCTGGTCTGATAAATTTCGTGTTAATGGTTCGCAACCGGCGGTGCATTATGATAGCCGTTCCCGCAAAGTCACATGGGATATCGGCACGCTGCCGGGTGGTAGCGGTATTGCCTTTCCGACATACCAGGCATTTTTCCAGATTATGATTACACCGTCATCCAATCAAGTCGGTAATGCTCTGCCTTTGCTGCAGGATATACAGTTTGAGGGGGTTGACGTCTTTACGAAAGAGAAGATTTTGCGTACCATTCAGGGATCGACAACGGCCAGTGTTCAGTCGGGTGAACGCGGTGCCGTGATACCATAACGCCTGCGACCCTTTTTACTATGAATATCGATAATCTCATGGACAAAGTCATATCACTCTGCAAGCGCAGAGGTTTTATATTTCCCGGTTCCGAGATATATGGCGGATTGGCGAATGCCTGGGATTTCGGACCTTTGGGCGTAGAGCTAAAAAATAACATCAAAAAACTGTGGTGGCAGATGTTTGTGCAGCAGCGTGATGATGTGCTGGGACTCGATGCAGCGATTATTATGAATCCCAAGGTTTGGGAGGCGAGCGGACATATTGCCGAATTTTCCGATCCATTGATTGAGTGCAGACATTGCCATGCACGATTGCGGGCTGATCAGATCATTGATAACGCCTGTCCGATGTGTGGCGGGCATGATTTTAGTGATGAAAGGCAATTTAATTTAATGCTCAAGACGTTTTTAGGTCCTTCCGAGGACACGGCAGCGCAGGTCTATCTGAGACCGGAAACGGCACAGGCCATGTTTGTTGATTTCAAGCATATTCTCGAAACAACACGATCGAAGATACCATGTGGTATAGCGCAGATCGGCAAAGCCTTTCGTAATGAAATTACACCGGGTAATTTCATATTCCGCACTCGTGAATTTGAAATCATGGAACTGGAATATTTTATTAAACCGTCAACATCCGAGGAGTACTTTGATCATTGGCTTCACCAGATGCGCGTGTGGATTAAAGCCATCGGTATCGATAGCGCCAAGGTGCATGAGATCGACATTCCGGCGGGCGACCGGGCTCATTACAGCAAGCGGACCGTTGATTTTGAGTTTGAGTATCCTTTTGGTCAAAAGGAATTGTACGGCTTAGCGTATCGGGGTGATTTCGATCTTGCCGCTCATCAGGCGCATTCAAAACAGAATTTAACGTACCGTGATCCGGAGACCGGTGAGATCTTTTTGCCCCATGTTATCGAGCCGACATTTGGTGTTGAACGCAGTGTTTTGGCCGTTCTGTTGTCGGCATATACCGAAACCGCAACACGTTCAGGCTCGGACGACAGCGCTCATGAGACAGAAGTCGTTTTGCGTTTGCCGGTGGCGTTAGCACCAATAAAAATCGCAATACTGCCTCTGTCCAAAAAATCAGAGCTGATCGTGCCGGCCAAGAGTCTTGTGAAGGAACTTAAGATGCATTGGTCGTGTCAGTATGACGAGACCGGTTCTATTGGCAAACGCTATCGTCGCCAGGATGAAATTGGCACGCCATATTGTGTCACGTATGATTTTGACTCTCTCAACGATCACAAGGTAACCGTGCGTGATCGCGACACTATGTCCCAGGAGCGCGTTGCGATCGAAGAGCTGATACCATTTTTCCATCAAAAAATTGACGGCACAGATATGTGATTTGCATTTTGTACATACTGTGTTATTTTATAGAGATGAACTTTGACATGTGAGGTTTATGTGTGTCTTTACTTTTAGTTGTAGGTAGTATCGCGATTTTTTGCTATGGCGTTCTTCGTTTCCTCTTGAAGCGTCACATTTCCAAATCTCAACTGAGCATTGAGGTACTCTTTTTAATTATGGTGCTTAGTTGTCTTCACCTCGCCATCTATGGTGTTGGTGTGCCGCTTGAAGTAAATTTTGCGCAGGGTAATGCTTATGATCATCGGTGGGATGCCTGTTGGCTGCTGTTTGGCAGTACGGCAATGATATGTATAATTCTGGCATTCAAAGCTATCACTGGACTAGGTATGTGGATGCGGGGTATCGTGGAAACCAGGAGTCAGCGAGCTATCGTAATACCACACTATGCATACCGCAGGTCGTTATGGTCAACGATTATGATCCCGTTCGTAAGTGCTGTCGTGGCAATTCCGGTAGTTCGTGGCCTAACTCGTCTACCGATTTTAGGACCTATTTTACAGCGTATTTTCCGCAGTCCATAGGGAGGATGATTCATGGTATTTTTTAGAATGATTAGTAGGTTACTACTTGGGTTTGTGATTTGTGTTTTGGCTCGTATTGCGTTTGCACCTTCGTTTTGGTTTTTGATTAGTGGTTTTATTCTGTTTGTCGTACTCAATGCCATACACGAAGGGTATCGGG
>CAZHOA010000096.1:0-2841 GCA_964534385.1 uncultured Candidatus Saccharibacteria bacterium
AAACGGTCAGATAGTCTCGCGCCGCACCCTGAGCGTAGACCTTCATCGAGCTCCATAGCGTTATACCGATGAGCACAACAAAAATCAGGACATCTCGTTTTGCCAGCCGTGTGTAGGTATAATTGGACAATTCCATATAGTTTATCTGGCGTTATTGTTGTAATGCACGCGGCGTCTCTTCATTGCTACGAGGAGAATCAAGATTATACCGGCATATATCAGAGCAACACTATACGCCGAGATTGTGACACGCAGAACCGCAAAAGGCACATGGGCAAAAAAATGAATAATGCGCAATTGAGTCACAGCAACAAGCCAAGCGCCTAAACCAACAAGGCGGGCCAGCGAAAGCGATATCAGCGCTAAAGCCGCTGTAATACAGCCAAGCAACATAGTATACGGAATTGTCGGGACAATGATGGCATTAACAAGAAAACTAATAATTGAGATTTTGTTAAAATAAAAAACCAGCAAAGGCAATGTGCAGATCTGAGCTGCGATGGTCGTAGTACACGCCTCGGCCATACCCAAAAGATGGGGCATCCGTTCAGTCAAACCTTCAAACAATGGCTGGATATATACAATACCGACCGTTGCTAAGAAAGACAGCTGAAAACCAATATCATAGCGCACTATCTGCGGATTATTGTACATCATCACTGCTGCGGTCAACACAAGCATGGGACGAGCGTCGTACAACCGTCCTTGTCGTTGTGCCAACAACAGCATACCCGACATAATCCCGGCACGCACAACAGAGGCCGTCGACCCGGTGATGATGACAAATAGAATAATAAAAAACAAGGTGAACCAAAAAGCAACACGACGATTCACGACGAGCAGTAACAAAGCGCTCATAACGCCAGCCACAATCGTGATATTATAACCGGAGATCGCCAGGATGTGGCTAGTGCCGGTATTTTGAAAATCATCCTGAATGCTTTGCGGCACATTAGATCTGGCACCTAGCAGGGTACCTTCAATAAAGGCAGCTTCCGGTTCCACGACGCCAGCCCTCAGGCCATTGAGAAATATATTTTTAAAATGAAAAATCGGCCGCATGATAGCAAGAGTAGCCTTATCCAATCTCGATAAAGCCAACATGTCGCGTTCAATGTGGGGGTAATTCATAATCGTATAAATATCGTCTTTGTGCAGACTAGCAGCATAGTCAAATGAGCTGCTGGCATCAAAATTCTTCGGCACCTGCGGCACACCGGTTGTTCGTAGTGTATCTCCATAACTATAGCGAGGATACGAATCGGTTGTAACCAGCATTTTTTCGTTGGTATCAAATATCTTGCCCTGAGATTCAATTACCCCAACCGAGAACACAAAACGCTGTTTCATACCCTGTACCGAAGGCTCGGTCTTGATGATACCCCGTACAACAATATCAGCATCGTGTTTATGGTTGGCTGAACGCACATTCGCTGCCGCTTCCGCAAATTCAGGCAAGATATAATCCCGATGACGCACGGTCATGCTGCGCGTAAGACCGACGGTCGTAATAAACATTAAAAAACCAACATACACCCAGTGCCAATTCCGCCGCCAAAACAATGCAATACACAGCAACGACAAAACAGTACCAACAACTAACACTGTGGAAGGCACCACGACAAAAGCGCCAACTGCGGTACCAAGGATAAAGAAACAGGCCATCCTAAGAACGATACGAGAAGCATGCATGTCATCTATTACATCACACAATAGGACATAAAAAAATGCCGAAGATCGGCATCACGGAGAGCTTACAAGGCTGTCCTTTGGCATAGTAACTGGATTACGCACATGAAAAATCAGTGGCGTACCCGCTTTCAGTCTATAATTTTGTCCTTCAATATCGATATAGTCACCCAGATCTGTAATGACAGGATTGGCATACCAAAATCCCGTATCCATCAGCGCAGTCATACCGTTGATTGTTATCTGCTCCAACTTCAATGAGATAATATTAAAATCCTTGTAGTGCAATAACAATGAACCCATTATCTCAACATCACCCACCGCGATGGTATGACCGCCCACATCCAATGGCTGGTCTAAAGCTACTTTGAAATTGCGCGAAGCATAGACGTTCGACACAGATTCAAGCAAGTGAACAGGCAAATCGCAACGTGGAATCACTACAACATCAGTATCGGGAATGGTCGGCATGGGACCATCGAGTGGATCAGTATACGGCAATATAACCGTGCCGCTCACATAGCTATACACTAATGTTCGGAAACGATCCGGCGGTATAACCGGCACACCCTCACTCATAACCGATGATACCGGCTGGTTACTGGTAGGTGGTGCACTCACTGGCTGCGGCGGCTCGTGTATCGGAGGTAAGCCATCAGCTAGCGCACCGCGCTGCATGGCCGCATATCGCGCCTTAATCTGCTCGATGCGAGCAATAATCTTCGGCAACTCAGTTTCCGTGTATTCTTTGCGCTCAATCGTATCGTTGAGTTCCTTGTACTCCTTCAACAAGTCTCGTGCTAATAAATCCGGTGTGCGACGCGACTCCCTGAGTAGTTCATGTCCGATATCGGCAGAGACATTGGGCATAATTGTATCGGCCACAGCAACATCCGTGGCTTGGTGTCGTGATTGCAACGCCACCCATGTGTCTGGCATGTATGCAGCCATCCGTTGAGCAGCAAGCGGCATAACTACGCAGCTCAGCACGGTACCAATGATCATCACTTTGAGAATCAGCGTCCGTTCAGTCCCCCGATACCCTTCGTGTATAGCGTTGAGTACGACAAACAGAATAAAGCCGCTAATTAGAAACCAGAATGAAGGTGCAAACGCAATACGAGCCAAAACACAAATCACAAACCCAAGTAG
>CAZHOA010000097.1:0-2798 GCA_964534385.1 uncultured Candidatus Saccharibacteria bacterium
ACTGCCGGCCAAGTGATGAACAAGCAGCCCTTTACCGTGCATCCAAATATGCCCATTGAAGAATTGGCCAAAATACTTGCCGAGAATCACATTAATCCGGTATCAGTTGTCGAATTGGGCAAGCTTGTCGGTATTGCGAGCCGTTCTGATCTGGTGAAGTTACTTGCTCCTGTTACTATTCACGAGAAGCCTCGTGCACAGACCGCCAGCGCGTCAGTACTCGATCCTCTATTCAAAAAAGCTGTCGTTCGCCTCGAACGCGGCTATGTTGTCATTGATCGCCTGCGCGTCCGTCTCTGGTGGGTGTTTCTTCTGATCGCCTTTATCATCGGGTTCTTTGTCTCCATCGCCTGGATTATTAGGATTAATATCTGATTGGTGTACTGGCGTGCTTTAAGTATTAAAAAAGCTGTTCCAGATTTCGGAACAGCTCGTACATTAATTCACTAGATTATGATCATGCGTTTGACTACTGCCAAAGAGTTGTAGAGTGTAATCAAGACCATATCTAGTCACAACCTCTTCTTTTTTTACAAAAAGCGGTTTGAGACCTCCTAGTAGTTGCCCGTCATCATCGTAGGCATAATTGCCTAACCTCTTGCTATCCCAGAGTATCCATTGCAGTGCATATTCTGGAATATTCATACAAAAAAATTCATCATCTTCCAGTTCGGGATGGTCCTCGTAGAAGCTCATACCAGTCCTTGTATGGTCTTCTCAACCAAGTAATCTTCTAAGAAGGTTGTGTCAAAGAAAGAGATCAGAAAGAATTTGTTTCCAACAACACGGTTCTCACTGTCCATCTGCAATACTTGGCCAATCACCAAGGGATCACGTGGAAGATGATGTTTTCCATCGTAAGCGTCTTGGTTCCGATTATATTTTCTGAAAAAATCGTCTAGAGCGTTCCGGTCGTATTCCTGCAGATCCCAGTGAGTAACTTCGGCAACAAGATAAGCAAAACTATAAACGCCCGCTTTAGCTAAAAAATCTAAAATTTCCTTCCGGACGTTGTCTGGAATAAGGCCAGTAAATTTTGCTTGCAATACTTGGTGCTTTTTGGTTTCCTGAGCATGCTGCCACAGTCTTTGAATGACATCCTGATAATAGCCAGAGATCAGCTTATGACTTCTTCCCGGACCACCAATCCAGACCATATCATCTGTGTGAACAGGATGACTCGGATGAGCTAAAATCGTAAAGTCATTGCGCGTGCTGCTAACGTCAAAGACAGCCAGTCGGGGTAACCCCTCACGGTTGCGCCATGTTAGCGGAGTGGGATCGAATTCTTTATAATCCACCAGGAGACTAATCTCCTTGGCATAGTTTTCTTTCTCCCAATCCCAAGGCTTAACGATCTCTCTAGCCTTATTCATAACAGATTGTTCAATCGGCAAATGACGCTTCGAGTTAACCTCCTCAGAGAGTAGGTTCATACCTGGTTGTCCCGTCATCTTGATATACGCCTGTCGAAGCGTCGATAGTTTTTGATCGTCTTTGCTGGCATAGGTCAATGCCGCTTTTAAGGGGTTGTTCTCTACCAGAGAGACTTCATGTCTTGTCTCTTCGGTAGCAACAAGGACATCATCGAGTGTATTTTGTCGCATTGTAAGCTCCTTTTTATTTTAAACAACTTGGGAAGATGCTACATCGATTCCATACAAGCTGTCAAATTTTTGCCAAGGAGCCTATTGCATAATGCCTCATCCTCTAATCTCCAAGCAATCGGCGGAGGCGAACCCTTTTGAGAGACGTCGCTGTGCGACGCGGGTCAAAAAGCCTTGCGAAGCTCGGGTTGAGTTTATGGAGGTAAGTTAATGTGCTTAATAAAAAGCATTATTCACCAAGCTCCAAATTGACCCATCTCAAGAACATGGAACAGTCCGTAAGTATACTTCGCTACGCGTACGACCCTTGTGATTCTGGCGTTTTTCCGTAGGATATGGGTGTATGGGCGAACCCTCGATACAAGATAGGGTCTTGGCGACCCTGGCATATTATGATGTCTTTGATTTTCCGTTGACTCGGGATGGGATTTTAAAGAATATGGTCAGTTTTCGCTATGCGGGCACGGAACATATGCCCGAGTGCTCTCCTGCGACGGTGGACGCAACTCTTACGTCACTCGTAGTATCCGGAAAGATCGATCATAATGACGACTACCATTATCTCTTTGGCCGGCATTTTTTGGTTGCTTTGCGTAAACGACGTGCTGAGATCGCAGAGCGCAAATGGCGGCGAACCGTGAACATTGCACGACTGTTGGGGTGTCTACCATATATCCGTGCCATCTATGCTTCGGGATCGCTCGCCATGTCGAATACGCATGAATTGAGCGATCTTGATATTTTGGTGGTGGCGAAAGCTGGTAGGATATGGACCGCGCGTTTTCTTGTTGCTGTGATATTGAGTCTATTACGTGTCCGTCGAACCCATCGGCATAGTGTCGCTCCCAATAAAATATGCCCGAATCATTTCATTACTGATGCGCAGTTACATATTCCTCTGGAAAATATGTACAATGCTCAGACGTATAATAACCTCGTGCTCTTGTATTGTGATGGATACGATCACAACGATTTTTTACGTGCTAATACGTGGATCAGACATTTTGTTGATGGACCGCAGTATGACGCGAAGCCGCCTATACCGATGGCGCGTTCGACGGTGATTATAAAGAAGAGTATTGAGACAATAATCGACCATAGTCTTGGCGGACTTTTTGAACGCATTGCGCACGCCTATCAAATAAAAAAAATTCGATACAATCAGATGCGGTACGGGGAGCATAGCGGTGT
>CAZHOA010000098.1:0-2779 GCA_964534385.1 uncultured Candidatus Saccharibacteria bacterium
GAGATCGAGAAATACTAAAGTCTTCCAGACCATGTCTGATAAAAGCCAGAACTTCGTTTTTGCGTCTCGCTGGCACAATCGCGACCTGATCAGAATCTATGACATGCTCAAGCTGCTCCTGATAATGCGACAACCGAAAGAAATAATTTTCTTCTGAAACTTCTTCCAACGGCAAACCGGGATGCTCAGCGCATTCCCCATTCACAAGATCTTTTTCTGTTTTAAATTCTTCACAGCCGACACAATACCAGCCACTGTATGCTTTCTTGTATATATCTTCCGGTTTACACGCCAGCCACAATTTCTGAGCGCTGCGCACATGGCGCTCTTCGGTCGTACCAATAAAGTCATCATAGCTCACATTCAACGGTTCTTTGAGGTTGGCAAACTTCTGCGCGTGGTGCACGACGAACTCTCCGACACTGAGATTGGCACGCTCAGCCGCAATGACATTTTTGAGTGCGTTCTCATCGACGCCAGTCAAGAAAAAGACGTCATCCCCCTTCACCCGATGGTAGCGCGCGATAACATCCGCCTGAATCAATTCCAGCGCAAAACCGACATGCGGTGCCGCATTGACGTAAGCAATAGCAGTTGAGATATAAAACTTTTCAGTCATAGTATATCTGAATATAATCCAAAAATGTGATTATGTCCACAAAAAGAAAACCCCGTGAGGGGGGTTGCTATGGTTCAATCTCAGCGATATTCAAATCATTGAGAGTAAACTCAAAATTCTTTTTTTCACCGGAATGTACGAACCGTATGATAGCTTCGCTGAGCATCAATACGGTTGCGAGTACCAGGTTGTGTGCCAAAGGATAATCACACGGATCGGGACCTGTGTCTTCCGGAACCACATAATCTTCATTCCATATGACGTGACTATAGCCCAAACCGCTCATAGCACCATGCACGCAAGGAATATCATGATCACGACACCAATCCATAATTAATTTTCGCGACGGTGCGTTATCAAACACATCAATAACCAGATCATAAGCATGTTTGAAAGGCATGGCTATAGTTTCGGCAGACAAGCGCATCGGATATATTATCAATACCTGGTCGAAACGCTCCACAACATGGTGTCGCAAGGCATCAACTTTGAGAATTTCCTTCTGCACGTCATTATACGTGTACGGTTGATTGCCTAGATTTGATTCATGCACGATGTCATTATCGATAATGGTAATATCTCTGAAACCGTGGGCACACAGGTTGTCAGCCAGATTAGCCCCCAGCGACCCGGCCCCGCACATCAGAATTTTACTTTTGCTGCATTTTCCAATCAGATCAGAGCCGCGAAAACGTATTTCATGTGATAAAAATCTACTCATACCTCGTAACACAGCCATGCTTTTTGCCTCCTTATTTCTTCGCCATCCAATCGCCGCAACGAGTACACCCAACCATTGCGGACTTTACGCACAGCCAGGAGTCTCGAAGATTTTTTATAAAAAAGCGTCGCACTGTAACGTCGGCCCGATTGAATAATGCATATCAGCGGACGTCCAAGACCAACGACCAAAGCGTGCATCGTCCTTCGATCCTCAGCGCTCGGCAATGCCGGATATGGTCGCGGATGGGTATGGAATGTGCCGATTACGTCACCGTAACGATACCAGCGTCGCCAGATTACTAGCCACGGTATGTGCACATGAACGTGGTTATCATCACAATGAACTTTGCCATAATACAAAGCTCGCGCCTCGCCATTCGTATTGTAATCACCTATTAATAGCCTGGCACGTTCAACAGATCCAATAGACATCTCGATCACCCCAGCTTGATGAATTGGTATAATACAGGCACAATTGATACCAAGTCATAGTCACTATCTCTTTCGTTCAAACATGTATCAGCATCAATCACACGCAGTGAGACAGCATCGATTGTCAGCACAAAATCATGATCTTCTTTTTTATATCTGATAGCGAGTTTGACATCGACCATACCATATTCATAGTCGACATATACCACCTCCTTCACGGTAGCCACCCGACCACTATGCGCAACAGCCTCCTTAATCCGCTTCTCTATACATTCCTTGCGCAAAAATCCATTTTCAGCCGCTACGCTGTATGCCCATTTTTCTTCAGGCGTTAAATATTTTACATTGTCTACATTAACCAAATTCCGTGGATGTATATTATCTTCCAAGGCTTGATTCAAAGCTATCACCTCCCGGCGATACGGTTCGTTATAATCATTATCAACGCACCATCCGTGTAGGCCATCAAACAGAATATCCATACGACAAAAAGGGCGCACGCCATGCAGTAGTATGTATACAGGCAATACTACTCTCGACCGACCGAAAATCATACGCGCCTGTTTAAAATCAGCCGGTACCGCAAGAGTAGCAGAAAAATTATAATCTGGCCCTGAGATCAACTTTACACAGATCATCTTCAAACGCGGCAATTTTTTACCAACAGCCTCAGCCCAGGCATACCGATTCATGCTTTTTACCAGCATTGCTTTATTATGCGCATAGGGACGAATCTGCCCAAAGCAATCTAGCCGACCGTCCTCACCGCTGTTCTTAACTTCAAGAACTTGATCAATTCCCAAAAGCGGCATCGGGAATGTTCTACCTGCCACGATTGGCACTGTATAATCCTTGAGGACACCGTCTTTGGTCGGTGCATACAACGCCTGTGAGATTTTAAAAAACGGGCTACACGGATTTCTCCTACATTTTTTCTTCACCTATTAATCTCCTTCTCAGTCTTTATGAGAATATTATTTTAAACTATAAATCTATAATAGTCAA
>CAZHOA010000099.1:0-2779 GCA_964534385.1 uncultured Candidatus Saccharibacteria bacterium
CCAACGTAACGGCGAGGATTTCATCGTATATCTGCCGCGGTTCCATTTGGAAACGTGAGCGGCCTTCTTTTTCTATTTTTTTTTCGTAGACGACCTGGGTTTCAAATCCGGCATGATCAAGCCCGGGTAGCCAGAGTGTCTTAAATCCGCGCATGCGTTTGTAGCGGATCATGATATCCTCAATTGTCATCACCAAGCCATGACCGGCATGCAACGAACCGTTGGCGTTGATCGGTGGCATGATGATGGTGAATGGCGTGGTATGCCGGACGGGTAGCTTATCGGGATTAAAAAAGCCAGACTCCTGCCAACGCTGGTATATCTTTTGTTCTGTCTCGGCTGGATTGTAGTTTTTGGGGAGTTCAGTCACTGTAGGCTCATACTAGCAAATCTATGTCAAAGGTCAATGCTATTTTTTGACTTCTTATGGATTATATAGTATTATATTCCCAGTACTATTTCAAAAAGAGGTGAAGAAAATGTTTGGAATTTGTTTGGATGATTTAAAACTTGATATGTTCGTTAGCCTCCTATCGCTTTACCAGTCAGCCGCTGATATAGAACTATATCCTGAGGATGAGTATCCCACCATTGAGGAGATAAAGAAAGATCTCCAAGAAAAGCTCAGCTGGATAGATCTGCAATTGACCCATCAGAATCATATAGACCTCGTTTTTAAAACGAGAGTATATGGAACATCCCCTCCGGAAAAGCAACCGGAGATTACCAATAGATTACGTATCCATTTGGTAGGTCGCCGTGAGAATAACGGAATCTGGGACAAATTGATTGCTTTCGAATTTCCAGATATTGGAGTAGAACGTCGAAATATTTTAACAGAACAAGTCGAAGATTTATTAATTGATAGCTGTCAGGCTTGTATTGTGACCGAGCGGGAGCAATTGACGAAAAATCTTTAAATTAAACAATTTCCCAGTTCGCGTCAGCTGTGACGCGTGACCAGTCATATGACTGGTTTTTATTTTTACTGCAATTCCAATAACCGGCCATAGCGATCATTGCGGCATTATCGGTTGTGTAGCGACGATCCGGAATAAATACCGGGAATGCGGACTTATTGGCTTGCTCGCTTAGTAGATCCCGCAGGCGCACGCTCGCTGAAACGCCGCCGGACAGCATGATGGAATGGGCGCCGAAGTGTTCAGCTGCTTGGATGGTTTTTGTGACGAGCGTCTCGACGATCGCTTCTCGTGCCTCATAGGCAATCTGATTGACGAGATTCTCATTGAGCGGTCCATGTTTGGTCATGTCGCGCACGAGATAGAGCACTGCTGTTTTTAAGCCAGAAAATGAGAAATCAAAATCGCCGGAGTGAATCATAGGCCGTGGTAATACTAAACTTGCATCCGATGGTAACGTCGCCTGAGTTGCTTGGCGCTCGATGGCCGGTCCGCCAGGATATTCAAGGCCCAGGATCCGGGCGATCTTGTCGAATGCTTCACCGGCGGCATCGTCGCGCGTTTGGCCGATGAGTTCGTACATGCCGTGATCGCGCATCAGAATGAGTTGCGTATGGCCGCCTGATACGACTAGGCAAACCGATGGAAAATGATCCGGACCTATATTATGTGTTAGCCAGTTTGAATAAATGTGACCTTCCATGTGATTGGTGCCAATGATCGGCAGATCGTAGCGCCAGGCTAATGTCTTAGCAAAGGCCGTGCCGACAAGCAGGGATGACATGAGGCCTGGGCCGGCTGTTACTGCGACCAGAGTGATGTTGCGCATCGTCAGCTGTCCCGCGTTGAGCGCTTCTGTGATGACCGGCTGCAGATTAGTCGTATGCTCGCGTGCAGCCAATGATGGAACAACGCCGCCAAAAGGCGCGTGGAGTTTGATTTGAGAAGACACGATGTTGCACAGAACCGTTGGCTTGTCATTTTCAACGCGGATGATGGCCGCCGATGTCTCATCACATGATGTCTCGATGCCGAGTATATACATAGGCCCACTGTAGCTTAAAACTTGCCATATTTCAATTTTGTAGCTAGAATTTTTATATTCTCTTGGGAGATCGATTGCTATGCAGTGAGGACATAGCACTACTATCATCGATTCCCAAGAGATTTTATACCGATATCTTGCCTTGCAGATATTCTGGTTCCAAATGGCCCTGTCGTCTAGCCTGGTCTAGGACGCATGGTTTTCATCCATGTAACACGGGTTCGAATCCCGTCGGGGCTGCACTAATGGATTTTCAGAGTACAAACGCTCGAAATCCTCTTGTTTCATCAGTGCTTTTTGAGGTTCTACCCGATTATGAATCGCTTGAACCTCTTGTGAGACAATTTTCATCGGTAATAACGAATTCTCTAAGTCAATGCTTAGCTTTTTGTCTTTGATTAAGAGGTTCTGACCAAGCGTGCTTAATATGCGTCGGCGTACTTGTAAACTACCCGTATTAAACTTCTTAACGGCATCTCGGGTAAAATCACACAGCTCATCGCCCATAGTGAGCCATTTATTAACTCTGCCGTCGGTATCTTCTAATAATTCAGCATAACGAGCCTTCTCTTGTTTGAGTGGCCCTATTTTAGCCTGATATTCTTCTTCGGTTATTTCACTGGCTGCTCGCATATCCATATAGCCATCAATCTTTTTGAGGCAGAGCGTATAAGCCTTATGTTGCGTTGCTAATACAGCGTTGCGATTAGTGGCTTCTTTCTGATATTGCTGCCTAAACCATTTGAGAGCGTAGGTATGAAATTCAGGCGGTATCTGCAAGGACATAATATGCTTATTGATTTGCTGTTCGAGT
>CAZHOA010000100.1:0-2773 GCA_964534385.1 uncultured Candidatus Saccharibacteria bacterium
AGCACGTATTATATCATATATATGCTACGTGTCAATTTACTATTTGACAAGGTGGTCTTTTTTTGCTATACTGTGTGCTGTAGGATGGCCACTGCGTTGTGGCCACTTGTTGTTAAAAAACAGAAAAAGAAGGAGAAAAAGAAGAATGAAAATGTCAAAAATCAGATTCGGATGCTACTTTATGATCATTTTGGTTGCCGTTATGATCGCAATGGCCCCTGTCGCCTACGGGAAAGAGCGTTGCCAAACCGACAGAGCCATAGTGCAGAAGTTTGCGCTTCGGCAGGCGCGGCACTTGGTTCGGACCGGCCAATATCGGGAGATCAAATTTGCCAATAATGTTGACAGTACCGGATCGATATCGGGCCGCGGCTCCGTATCGCCAACAGCCACGTCCGGCGTGACGCTCTCCGTCGTGTCGTTTGGGCAGTTTAATGGCGATGTGTCGATCGGTTCAAAGGACACAATCATCATTAACTACGCCGGTGATCCAACCGTCCTCGGCACCTGTCAGCTGAGAAAATTTTTCTTGGTTAACGGTGTCTTCACTCAGGTTGCACAAATCGATAACCAGCCCACCAAAGGTACCTGGGTAGATACCAAGGGTGCTGGCGATCCTGGGGTGATAAATTATTATCAGGTTGATTGCCAGACCTTGGCGGATCCGAGTGTTGCCTATGTCCAGTACACGACGGTCAAATCCGTCGATCCGACAAAGGCGCCAGCATTGACACTAACTCAGTCTGGCGTGACTACTACTGACCAGGCAACTGTGGTCGCTGGTCAGTCATTCGGCCTCGGGTATGCCATGAATTTCGGCGGTACCCAGAGCAAAAGTGCTCTGGCCTATCTTATCCAATCGGATGGATCGACGCTCAAAATCGACGTCGTCGGTTGGACAAAGGATCAGTACGGTCGCCTGATTGGCATCTATGCGACCGGTACCCGGACAATCATATTGCAGTCCGGGCAGTACAATCTGTTACTCGTTTCAGACCACACTTCGGAAACGAGTAATGACTACCACAAATATCTCGGCTCAGTTTTGATTACGAGCCGATAGCGTGCAACACAGCAGGGACATGTCCCTGCTTTTTTTTGATTTAGTGCCCATCCGCTTTGATTTTATAAATTCGGAACCAGCGTTCTTAAACCTAATCCAATACCATAGGCCATAGCTGCGGCCGATCCGCCGATCAGTAACATTTCGATGCCGGATGCCAGCCATGAGCGTTCGGTAAAATAGGAACGCACAGCACCGATGATGAATAGCGTCAGCATTGTGGCGAGTATAGCTGTCGTAAACGAGTGCGTGCCGGTGATATACGGTATGAGTGGTATGCTGCCGCCGCAGAGAAATGAAAGAAAAGTAATTGCCGATTTTCTAAATGGCGAGACAGTATCAGGTTGGGCCAGACCAATTTCCTCGTGCATCATAAAATCAATCCAATACTGCCGGTTGCCGGCGATTAATTCAACAATGGCATCCAAATCACGATTGCGAAAACCTTTCTGTGCCAGAATGTGTCTGATTTCTTCCTTTTCTCTGTCGGGCAGCTCTTGTATCTCTCGGCGTTCACGCGCTTCTTCGCGGTGGTAGAGCGCAGCTTCCGAGGACGCGCCTAGGTACATACCTGTAGCCATCGCAAAGGCGTCAGCGATCAGGTTGGCCATGCCGATGATGATTACAACGCTGCTCGATAAATGTGCGCCTGCGACACCGGCGACGATAGCAAAAATGGTGATTATACCGTCGTGAGCCGCGAACACGATATCCTTGATATATCGGCCAATGCGAATATGGTTCTCCCGAGACTGATGAAATGACGAACTCATATTACAGGAGATCCTTCATGCTGCTCATCAGAATACTTTTGAGTTTATTGTGCGCGTCTGCGAATGCCTCTTTAATATCTTTTTCCACGGACGATGCTACGAGCTGAACATGCTCAGCGACTTTAACATGGGTAATTTCCTGATTGCCGTTGAGTGTGATCGTTATATTCGCATTGCGTGATGAACCGGTGACCTGTTGTTGTCCTAATTTTGCCTGTAACTCTTGCGCTTGTTTGCGCAGAGCATACATGTCTTTTAATTTGTCGAGCATAATAAAAATGTAAATCCTATTTCTTTGTTCCCTTATTGCTTAAACACTGAATCAGTTCCGGTGTTTGTGTCCAACCGCAGCTGCCATCTTTTTGCTGTTCGCATCGGGCGGTACGATAGCATGTGTATTCGGAACGAAAATTACAGACACTATACATATCCGTGGTACCACAAATCTCAGAGCTGCAGCCGCTGATGCGGCACTTTGTGTCCGGCGTCTGCTCTAACATAAAATAACCGACACTGAAAGGCAAGCCCGGAATCAGACGTAGATGGATCTTGCCAAGATAATGGCCGGGTTGGGTTTGTACGATCTCGTCATAGATGTGGCGCACGAGCCATGGATTCTCGGGTAGATTGTAATCCAGTGCGATGACGTTTTGATCTCTATCTCGCAAGCCTTTGGTAACCGAAGTATGGAAATGAAAAGCTTTTATGGTGCCGTGATCCATAGTAAACTCCTGGTCAAACGGCATGAGCATGTCCACAGTTGTTAGTCCGGTTTGATCAAACTGGTTCCAGCCGCCGTTGTCTTTGGCACTAAAAATTTTGCCTTGCCAACTTGTTTTTTGAATATGAAAAATAATTGGTGTGCCTTTATAAAATCCATTGAGGGGTTGATGCGGTATGGTACCCTGGAGAAATTGCTGTCGATATCGGCTGTGTT
>CAZHOA010000101.1:0-2767 GCA_964534385.1 uncultured Candidatus Saccharibacteria bacterium
AAGCCAAAGGTGTGGCTGTTGTGAAGTCAGTACTCGAGCGTCCGATTCGCGCCATTGCTGAGAACTCGGGACGCGATTCCAATGAAGTCATTCACAAAATGATGACGATGAATCATGGCATGGGCTTTGACGCAAATACTGGTGAATACGTTGACATGATGAAGTCTGGCATTATCGATCCGTTGAAGGTTGTGAAGACATCATTGACGAATGCCATATCTGTGGCTTCGCTCATTCTCACGACTGAAGCGATCATTACCGATATGCCCGAAGAAAAGGACAACTCCAAAAACAATCAACCAATGATGCCATCGGATTACTAAGCAGTATATCTCACATTACAAAACCCCCCGATTAATCGGGGGGTTTTGCTTTGACACTAATCTTTTTTGATCTATGATAGGCGCAGCGGCTTTCGATGGCTATTTAACAAATCAGATTATAGGAGATTTCTTATGATTCGTTATTTTGTATTGCTTGTATGTATTGTGAGTATGATTACAGGGGTTCAAGCGCAGCTAACTGAACAGCAGAAAGGTAAACTGCGTGCACATGATTGTCTTGATGTGAAACTTGTATTAGACCAAGATCAATTTACGAAATATGTCGAGTATCCGTTACCCAACGAACGTGTGTATACTATTGTCGAAATGGTGGTGCAGCCATCCGGTTCGTTGCTAGTATTTGAATGTAATAATCTTCAACCGGAAGTGGTGATAATCGCACCGCAGCTCGCGACACGGTCTTTGATCGAAGGCCGTGTGACCAGAGCTGACTTTGCCCGACTGCGCGACTATATCGAAACGCAATGGCACGGTCATAGGTATCGGCAGATGATTGCTGATAACGGAGACTTTGTGGTTCTAATTGGTCTCAAGCAATCAGCGACCCCATCGCAGGTTCTTACATTGTTGCAATCTTTTGTTGTCAGTCGAGCTTCCGTGACGCTTTTGGCAGATCATATTCACCTCGATGCCCTGTCCCAGCTCAAGGTCCCGATTCAAACCGTTACGCCTTCCTGTCAATAACCACCGCATACGCATGGGGTGGTTTTTTAAATTCTGGTCGATATATCGAAAAGGGAGGGTTTTAAAAATAAAAAAGCCGCAACATGTTTGTTGGGCTGTGTGGTCAGTTAATCCTCGGGTTCGGGTTCGACGGCCAGGAGGTGTTCTATATAACTTCGGTCTTGAGTGAAGATCGGCGGTTCGAGATCGATCTCCCATAGACGACTTTCCTGATTTTTGATGACCGTATAGCCACGCTTTTTGTGCACGGGTAGATCGTTCCAATTGATGCCTCTTTGGAATATCATTTCCTGCAGCTCAGACTGATTTTTGTACTGAAGTTGTTTGTGGCTATACAGACTTTGAGCTACCATCTGGATCGAATTTCGGGTGGCGTCTTGCTGTCGGTCAATGAAGTAATTTACAACTTCGGCTTCGGGAAAGACGCTGGCCCAGGCCGCAAACACAGTGCGCCGTCCCGTAGTCAATGTGGCAAATGCTGAAGCCTCGCCTGCGATGACGCTGACCAGCTTCTGTACTCGATTGTCAAAAAATGGCTGTGACTCGTGGCGTTTGTAGCTGTGCAACAGCAGCGATATCTCATCGCTTTGGCCGTATGCTATTTGTACCGTAGGGATGTGCTGGCAGAGGAATAGGGCCAGACTTGTGAGGGTCTTGATCAACCCGTCGTCAAAGGGCTTATCCATACCGCGTGTATAGGTATGAAATGCTTTGCCATCGATCTGGACGATAACGGGCATTCTATGGGTGAACTGGATATCATATGGATCGCGATAATATTTTCTCATGCGGTAACTGAGACTCATGGTACTCATCGTCGATATACTCCTTTTTAAAGATAAAAACTGATGCATATTTTATAATATTACTATAAATAAGTCAATATATTGACAAATAAAATAATAGGTGATATACTATAGGATAGTTTTTCATAATCTTATAGATCAAGAAAGGAGCGACTTGTATGAGACCTGATATGGAGAAGATCCTGACTGAGCGGCCCCGGACTACGGCTCGAGTCGAAACGGTCAAGACTGGCTTACGTATGAATCGGTACGATCCTGAGAGGGACTATGACTTTCCATATAGACTGCCCATTTCTCGGAGACGGCAGTATGGGTATAAGTGTAAACAACTTACCGATCGCTTATTTCCCCTACTCGGCTATCTTCGTAAATGGATAGGTCGACCCTGGGACCAGATATATAGTGAGGTCCGGCACTATTTGCCGGGCAATACTTTGCAGGGGCGGCACATCATGCGTCACATTGATGGTGATGTTGAGCAGGACTGTTTCATAGGTGCGGACTCTATGGTGCATCGCGCTGTTTATAGGGGTGGAGGATTGGTCGAAGGTCTCTATGTGCATCCGATCACCAAGACGCTTGAATATATTGAGAAAACTCGATACAAGCATCCGGTTGAGACAAAAGATATTATCAAACTCGACAGCTATTTTTTCCTCAAGAAGTATTATGGCATCTGGTACAGAGGCTGGTACGAGTACACTGCTGATGGTGTGCGCGTAAACCTCGACCTCGTACGAGAGAAGGATCTGGGCGAAGCACTGATCCTGGTAAAATGTAGAGAGATCAGGCGTCGCCTTCGCCAGCTTGGCAAGAAGGAACTCAGAAAACGCGGCCTCAAAAATGGCCGCTGAAATCCTAAAAATAATTTTCACAACCCCCCCGATTAACCGGGGGTAATTTTTTTCTCTCATTTCGAACACGCACGACACG
>CAZHOA010000102.1:0-2754 GCA_964534385.1 uncultured Candidatus Saccharibacteria bacterium
TGTGAGCCATTGACATTTTTAACTAAGTCTGCTAAAATCCACGCTAGTTTTAGATTTGAGATTTTTACATAGCAGGAGGATGGAATGAAAAAGATACCTCGCGTATATGCGGCCTGGGTTAGTTACGTGGTGTGGATGAGTTTTTTGATTTGGGTGTGCTTTAGTGCTAGCAGTAATCTCAAAGGTGTATTGCATGAGAGTATATTCAAGGCAGCTTGGCATGTATTAGTTATGATTGCATGTGGTTTTTTCCTTATGCGTGACGTTGGTAAGGGACCGTGGAAGCGCGAGCACATGCTACAGTATTTCGAATTATTTAAACAAAATTTTATACCCATAGCCATGATATTTACTATCTGGAATATAGGTGATAAGATCTTGGTGTCAGTGTTCAACAACGTGAGTGGTACTGCCTTTCTTTTGCTTTTTGTTGCTACCATTACGATGCTATTGGCCATATTATTGATTGGCGAAAAATATTTTGTGCGGTGGACGGGTAAAATATTTGAGGAAGATGAGGACACTGTCCCGAAGGCAACCTGAATGAAAATTTATAAAGACAAGGCGAGATATAATGCTGCCAAAACATAATCCGCTCACAAGGCGGTTTTTAATTTGCCAGTTTTTTGCCGGTGTGCTATATTCGAGCTATGTTAAAGATTCGATTACAACGTATAGGCAAGAAGGGTCAGGCTCACTTTCGCATTGTACTGACGGAGCATACTGTCAAAGCACAGGGTAGATACCTCGAGCTTTTGGGTTCGTATGATCCCCACAAGAAACAATTAACTGCCACGTCAGACCGTGTTCTCTATTGGCTGAGCAAAGGTGTACAAATGTCTCCGACATTGAATAATTTATTAATTAATCATAAAATCTTAGTAGGCGATACCTACAAGAAAGTAAAATCCTGGTCACCCAAGCAGGGCAAGCGCAATCAGCAACAGACTGCGACAGCATAATTATTGACATTGCTATTATTTTTTGTTATAATAGGTACTATACGGTTGTAACCAATAACGTACAGCGAGCAGATTCCATCTGACAGATACAATCCTTATACGATGTATGGTAAGACGGAAACGCTGACTCATGTACCGGTACGAATGAATTATACAGATCGAGAGTTTGTTGAATATATCATCAAGCAGATAGTCAACAAGCCGGACAAGGTTGAAGTAACACGCAAGGTCGACGAAATGGGAGTTCTCATTGAAGTGAAGGTTGATCCCGAAGATATGGGATTGCTGATCGGTCGCGCTGGCTCAACAGCCAAGGCCATCCGAACACTGGCACGCATTATCGGTATTCGAAATAATGCCCGTGTGAACCTTCGCATCATCGAACCAGAGGGTAGTACCCGAGGTTCCGGTTCTCGAGATCAGGCTCGCAACTTCGATGAAGTTGTCAATGATCTAGGAATGTAACTATTTACCTGCGCGTACTCGCGCGCGGGATGCGCATCAAACACAAAACCCCTTATGAAGGGGTTTTGTTGTATCTAAAATAAAAGAGAGCTTGTAACAAAGCTCCTGCATATTTTTATTCTGCCATGATATTGAACATTATATCTCGACACTTCTGTAGATCATCCAGATAATCAGCAAGTCTCATGACCATCTTTACGGTGCCGTAGATAGCAATCGGCGCATGGCATATCAGATCGCATACTGCAGAAATTGATAACATTTCTTGTTCCAATAGCGGTGACACTGTTGTGCACACCATCGTGCCAAGTACATATGCTAGACATACTAATACGAATAGATCAATACTCAATTTAAAAATGTAGCGATAGGCGCGCATGAGGCACACTCCGAATTTTAAATTTGAAAAAAATCTAGTATGTGTTATAGTATCATTAATATCAGTACTAGTCAAATGATTCACGTGGGCTTTCCCCAGCTTACATTATGCGATTCGATATCATTACTATTTTTCCCGAACTGTTTAAAAATTTTGCTGAGCAATCGCTTTTGGCGCGGGCGCAGAAAAAGGATCTACTCCAGATACAAGCTCATAACCTTCGTGATTGGACGGATGACGCTCATCACACGGTTGATGACAAGCCCTTTGGCGGTGGCGTGGGCATGGTGATGAAAGTCGAGCCGATCATGAAAGCCGTGCAAGATCTCAAAGGTGTGACAGACCACAATACTACTTTGGCGCGATCGTGTGTTATTCTCTTTTCGCCGCGCGGTAAAAAATTCAATCAAAAAAAAGCTCGCGAATTGAGCTCGTATCAGCAATTGATTTTCATATGCGGCCGCTATGAAGGCATTGATGAACGCGTCGGAAAATATATCGCTGATGAGGTCGTATCTGTAGGAGATTATGTTGTGTTTGGAGGCGAAGTGCCGGCGATGATTGTTGTTGAGGCAGTGTCTCGACTGTTGCCTGGAGTGATTGCCAAGGAAGAGTCAGCGACTAAAGATGATCATCCACAATATACCCGTCCTGAGATTCTTGAGATCAATGGCAAAAAAAGAAGAGTACCAGAGGTACTCTTACGTGGTGATCATGAGAAGATCAAGCAGTGGCGGGAACGACACATGTGACACGCTCAAGCCGATTCATTGTCTCCTGACCAGGCATAGGCTAGATTTGTGCTCAGCTCACGCATAAAGAGCGGTTCTCTGTGTATGATCGGTTCTAGCGGTAGCTTGCGGTTGAGATAGTCGCAATATACCCGCATAATATGAAATCGAAATTCTGTTATCTGCTCTTGGGTGCAATGAAGCGATTTCATAAAAA
>CAZHOA010000103.1:0-2753 GCA_964534385.1 uncultured Candidatus Saccharibacteria bacterium
TGGGTAGCTTTCGCTATCCCCTGATCTAGCCATGTGGCTAAAAATTCTAAAAATTTAAAATCTCCGGAGGATACTCAAATGAAGACTCGAATTTCTGCTGTTATTTTCGTACTGCTTATAATCTGCAGCCTCTCCGTGGCCGCTTTGGCCCAGGCCTCGCACGTCACCATTGACGGCGAGGTGCAGTTAAAAGGAGCATCACCAAAAGACATCGATGCAGCCGTCACGCGCAGTCTGGCCAAGAGGAACCTGGCCACGCGCGTCGACATCGACGCGCTGCATAAAAAAATCAATACCGTATCGAAGAACGGCGACGATCTAGCGACCGAGCTCCGGGCAAAACAGGCAGCTCTAGAAACGGTCGCAAATTCTGCAGAAAGCCTCAACCAAAGTAGGTTCGACTACTTTGAGAAAAAGTTTTCGAAAGTTTGGGCCTACACCGAAGGCCTCAATTGGTGGATCAACGTCAGTCTACTGTTGGCGTTGATCGCGATCGTCCTATCGGTTATCGCACTGTTGCGCCCCGGCCGGATTGGACCACAGGGTGATCAGGGACCTGCCGGCCCTCCGGGACCACGGGGTCCGCAAGGTGAACGCGGCGGCCTCCAGGGTACCACCGGCACTCCGCCACGTGATGACCGCGATCGTGGCGCTCGCGGTGACGATCGGCGCCCCAATCCGAATCCGGAGCGCCGACCCAGCAACCCGCCACCGGTTGCGCCACCGGTGCCGACTCCGCCGCAACCAGCACCCGCACCTGAGCCGCCGGCCAATCCAGTCGCGGATCCGAATCCGGCACCCCCGGTGCCACACGCAACCAACTAGTTCTTTATTTAGCCCCGGCCGAGACACACATGTCCGTCCGGGGTTTCACTTTTTCATAACCCCAACCAACCCTCTCACGGGTTTGTTTTTATTTTATCACCTAGGACAAGTAACGAGGTCTTTCACGCAATCCCTTTATCGCACCGCCACATCAGCTACCCCTTTTCTGCTAAATCCGCCTTGATTTGCTCAACAGTACTGCGCATCACCTGATCGGCAACTTGGGCTTGTTCGTGAGCAAGATTCTGCCAGGCTTGCGGTTGAGATTGGAAGAAATCAAGCAGCTCCTGCGTCAACTGCTGAGTATTCGTTACTTCCTCTTCGAGCGAGGCAACACATTTTCTAATAATCGCCTCGGGCACCTTGTCGATGTTCGCGATGATCATTTGGATAATGCTATCGTCAAGCGCCGAGCTGACTAATAGTTGTACAAAACGATCGGCTAATTGTTGTTGTGATTCAGTAAGTGGCATAAATATTAAAAATAGACTAGGTGGTATCTTATACTCCCTTTATAGCGCTAGCTATATCAATAGCATGATCAACGAACTTAGGGTCAGCTAAATCATTTATGATTTTTTGTACTTCCGCTGGTGACATGCCGGTATCTTTTATAGTACCCGCAAGATGCCAAGCATCAACAGCAATATGATGTTTCGCAGCTAACTCGTGACTAATTTGATAAACGAATCTATTTATCTGCTCAGCATTTAGATTCAGCGTAGGATTATGAGCTATATTTCCATACAGATCACTGACCACTCCCCAGATAGTACGGGCTTGCGAGCCCGGCGCTAGCTGATTTAGAGAATCATCAACATTGGGCATTGTTTGTTGTACGCGTGCTACTGCCTCATGTACTGGATTTGCCGCTTCGGTAACTTTTTGAACGGCCTGATGGCCATCCGGGCCGAGGAAATACAAGAGCGCGAGAATCCCAGCAGCGGCAGCACCGACGACACCGGCGCGCACAGCATATTTCTTCATCCAGTCTTTGTCGAGATTATTGCGCATGATAGTGGCTAGTTGCTTGCTCTGTTCCTTCGTCAAACGACCCTGTCGGGCGCTGAGCTCTTCACGCAATTGCGTCTGCATCTGTGTAATGCGCTGATCGATGAGCGTCTGTTGTTCAGGAGTCAGTGTCGTCCCATATTGCGAAGCTAATACCTGACGGACCTCTTGAGATTTCTCTTCGATCAATGATTCGATAAGGCGATCATTGTCTTCGCGTTCTTCCACGACCGAGTCTTCAATGGAAGCTCGTAGATATTCACGACGGTCATTCCATTCATCTTCGTATAAACCATTATAGAGCTCCGGTCTATTTTCATAGGTCGCGCCCATTATGTCATCAACCTCATTATCAACATCCGTGAAGCTACGCTCATGAGCGCGCACACTAGTAATCTTGCGCGCTGCTTCGAGTGTGGTGCGGCGTAATGTTTCTGGATATACCAGACGACCCCACCAATTCTTCACGACGCTGCGCACCTTGGCATTGGCGCGCGAAAACATACTCTCTTGTGATGATGGAGCTGATGGAGCAACTTCAGCTGTGGGTAGTGGGGCTGAGGCCGGATTGTCTTCGAGTGGCCCTGTCGGTAAGTCTCGCGTTAACGGTACCTGGTCTGTGGTGTTATCGGGAGTTTCGACAGGCGGTCGAGGTCGCGATTCGAGAATTGACCAGTCAGCGACCGGAGTAAATCGTGGCGGTGGTGGAACTTCCCCAGATAGATCTCCTGTCGACGGCACGTCAAGATTCGCGGTTTGAATATCTTCCGCTCCGCCAATATGCCCTGTCGTAGCATCACTGCCTAGGTACTGAGTCGATCGTTCTCTAATTTCATTCAAACGAGCTGATACAGCTTTCTGGAAGCCAGCACCAATGCCTTCCATGGTGTGCCCCTGTTCAGCTAGCTGTAGTGTGG
>CAZHOA010000104.1:0-2742 GCA_964534385.1 uncultured Candidatus Saccharibacteria bacterium
ATCGTAATATACCGAAAATAAAGCCGCCTTCGATTCTGAGTGTGGGGTTAAGAAGGCGGGACGAACCGGGGAGTTTAACGTGAAGACATGAGGATGGCAATTATTTTATTACGATCCTTTTTGGCCTGGTCAACGCTGTGCGCGAATGACTTGAAACGGACTGAACAAATCTGACTCAATGTCATCAGCCGTGTTTGTTCGTCTTCGATACTCAGGGCGCCTCGCATTTTTTGGGCCAGCATGAGCGGCGTATTGCCGAAAAAATCTTTGGCTTCAAAATGAGCGTGCTTCTTTTTTAAGAAAGCTATTATATCGGCACGGCCATACATAACGGCATAGTGTGCCGGTGTGCGCATGTGTGGTAGTAACGTGATATTGATATCAGCGCCATGGTGTACGAGACACGCGAAGATATGGACATAACCGCGTGTTGCTGCGTACATTAATGCGGGTACGCCCATTCTATTGCGCAGATTGATATCAGCGCCATGGGCAATGAGATAGGAGCATACCTGTATTTGATTGCCTAACGTGGCTAGGTCAAGCATCGTATACCCGGAAACCGAGTCGATGCTATTGACGTCTGGCGGTATTTCTACAGTAGCGTTGCTACCGTTAGAGTAACCGCTGCTTTTGACACATTGCATCGGTTTGCCGATGCTCTGTTCTATGGAATCTATATCCCCCGTAATGGCAGCGCGATATATGCCCGTAAGATGGAGGTTGTTGATAAGCTCGTCATTTGTCTGGGCATAACTAATAGATTGTGCGAGTCCATAGAACAAAAATCCGAACAGAATTTTGCGGAAAATAGAGGGCCTAAACATACAAAAACTCCCTTGATGATAGTGACATGTTAAACAACAGCCTAACTGCTGCCAGTATATGTTAGATGAGCTGACGAGTCAAAACTATTTTCTTGTCTGTGATTGGCGTATCGCTGCTTTGATAAACGCAACAAACAACGGATGCGGTGCCAATGGTCGTGATTTGAATTCCGGGTGAAACTGGGTACCGACGAAAAATGGATGGGTATCGGATGGCAGCTCGGCAATTTCCATGAGTGTGCGATCTGGCGATTGACCTGAGAAGACGAGGCCGGCCTGTTGTAGCTTTTCTATGTAGTCTGGATTGACTTCATAGCGATGGCGATGACGTTCAGAAATCGGCGTTGATTTGTAGGCATTATACGCCACCGTCCCCTTTTGGATCACTGTGTCATAGGCACCCAAGCGCATCGTGGCGCCATAATTTTTTTCAGCCATATTTTTCTTTTGTTCCGGTAGGATGTCTATGACTGGATTTGCCGTCTTTTTGTTTATCTCGGTGGTGTGGGCATCGCTCAGGGTGGCCACAGATCGTGCGAATTCCACCACAGCTAGCTGCATGCCGTAACACAAACCAAAATATGGTATTTTGTGTTCACGACAATAACGGATGACATTGATTTTGCCCTCGACTCCCCGGCTGCCAAAACCGCCCGGTACAATAACGCCATCGTATGCCTTGAGGTTTTTTATATTTTTTTCATAATCCTGTGTCATCTCATGATCGAAATCTTCAGCGTTGAGCCATTCGATGCGCGGTTGATACTTGAGCGAGTATGCCGCGTGTTTGACTGCTTCGATAACCGAGATGTACGAATCAGCCAAAATGAAGTTGCCGCTGCCAAAGTATTTGCCGACAATCCCAATTGTAACCGGGCGCGAAGCCTGCTTGCTCTGCTCGACAAAAGCCCGCCAATCGGTCAAATCTTTCTGGCGTGCCCTCAAGCCGAGATGTTTCAAGATCATGCCGCTAATGTCATCTTTTTCAAAATTCAACGGCACGTCATAGACACTTTCGATATCAGGTGCCGAGATAATGTCCTGTTCCTGGACGTTGCAGTTGAGCGAGATCGTCGCCTTACGTTTTTTATCTAGGGATGTTGCCGCCCGAGCGATGATAATATCCGGCTGCAAGCCGGCTGAATTGAGTGTGCGAACGGCGTACTGGGTCGGTTTTGATTTGAGTTCGGTGCTGCCGGTGCCAAGTGTCGGCAGGAAACTGACCAGGACCAGGAGTACATCGGCCGGTTTTTTGATTCGGAGCATTCGGATCGCTTCCAAAAAAAGAATATTTTGATATTCACCGACGGTGCCGCCGATCTCGGTGATGACAATATCGGCATCAGCTTGTTTGCCTGCCTGATTGATGCGTTCGAGTATCTCAAGCGGTATCTGGGGAACGACCTCGACGCACTTGCCTTCGTATTCGAGGTTGCGTTCTTTCTGAATGACCGAGAGATAGACGCTTCCCGTGGTCATGTAATTGGTGCGTGTAAGATTAATGTTGAGGAAGCGTTCGTAATTACCCATGTCCTGGTCGCACTCCATGCCGTCATCGAGCACAAACACTTCGCCGTGCTCGGTCGGATTCATGGTGCCAGCATCGACATTGACGTACGGATCTATTTTGACTGCCGTGACATTGAAACCTTTGGATTGCAGAATCTTGCCGATCGATGAACTGGCGATGCCCTTGCCGACACCCGACATAACACCGCCGACAACAAAAATATATTTTAAATTATTCTTTTTGGGCATTGTGAGATAGGTTCTATGGTAATGGATGTGTATGCGATGTTCAACTTCTCAAATCACTCTGTATGTGGTGTTGTGGTCATATAAAAACCAACTGTGTGAAGTTGGTTTAGGCGATGTAGGTGTCGGATATGTACAGTATTGGAATATTGAGACACCT
>CAZHOA010000105.1:0-2688 GCA_964534385.1 uncultured Candidatus Saccharibacteria bacterium
AGAAAGGAACCGTCATCTTTTTTTCATCAGACGGGCAGCTATCATATTTGCCCGCAATAGCGAATCAAACGTCCCGGCATCAGTCCAGGCGCCATCCACAATCTGATAACGCAGTTGCTTCTGTTGCACATATGCCATGTTCACATCCGTTATTTCAAGCTCACCTCGCGCCGACGGCTTGAGCGTCTTGATGATATCGAAAACATGCGCGTCGTAGAGATACAAACCGGTCACCGCCAGATTTGATTTTGGTTTCTTCGGTTTCTCTTCAATAGCGACAATCCGACCGGATCGAATCTGCGCCACGCCAAAACGATGAGCATCGGGCACTTTTTTCAAGAAGAGCCAGGCGCCGGTCGCATCATGCTCGAACTTTTCTTTCGCCTTCTTGATGGCTGCAGATTTCTCGTACATGTTATCGCCCAAAATCACCATAACCGTATCCCCATCCGCGAAACGTTCTGCCAAGCCGAGCGCCTGCGCAATACCACCGGCCTCATCCTGCACTTCATATGATAATCTAATACCAAACTCCTTACCTGAACCCAAGAGGTGCAAAAAATGCCCGACGTGTTCAGTACCTGAAACGATCAGAATATCTCGAATCCCGACATCAATCAGCGTCTGAAGCGGATAATAAATCATCGGCTTGTTATAAACCGGCAGCAGGTGTTTATTAGTTACCTTTGTTATGGGCCACAACCGCGTCCCCTTGCCCCCAGCCAAAATCACGCCTTTCATGATAAGTAAAATGTATACTGTTTCCGGAGAGAGTCAAGATACTTGTTGAGACAGAGCTTGCCACCATGATTGATTGTTTTGATACCAATGAATAGTATCGACGATACCACACTCAAATGGGATAGTGGCCTGCCAGCCGAGTTCGGTTTGGATTTTGGTCGGATCAAGAAGATACCGCCGGTCGTGGCCGAGACGATCGGGAACATATGACTTCAGTGAGGCATCTCTGCCAAGTGTCTGCAAGATTAAATCCGTGATTTCCTCAATACTCTTTTCCGTCCCGCTGCCGATGTTGTACGCCTGACCAGGTATGCCTTTGCGCAGAATCATATCAATGCCGCGACAGTGATCATCAACATGAATCCATTCGCGTTTGTGATTACTACTGCGATACAACGGCAGCGATTTCCCCTGCAGTGCATTAATCGTAAACAGCGGAATTAATTTTTCCGGAAATTGATACGGGCCGTAGTTGTTGGCACAATGACTAATCGTAACCGGCAGGCCAAACGTATGAAAATAGGCCATGACGATATGATTGGCCGCCGCCTTAGAAGCGTTATACGGCGTGCGCGGCGCTTGGTTGTCGGATTCTTTAAAAGCATGCGCTTCGTCCAATGCCAAATCACCGAACACTTCGCATGTTGAGATGTGATGAAACCGTTTCACCTTGGCATGCCGTGCCGCTTCAAGCAGTATCTGTGTTCCGACAACATTTGTCCTCACAAAAATACCCGGATCGCGCACCGCCCGATCATTGTGCGATTCAGCTGCAAAGTTGACGACAATATCAGTACCGCTCATGACCGATGTGACTGCGACCGGATCGCCAATGTCACCTTTTACAAATGCACAGTGGGGATCGCGAGCGGCATCCGCCACATTAGCAAGGTTACCGGCGTATGTCAGCGCATCAAAATTAATCACCTGATCATCTGGATGCTCGCGCAACCAATAACGAATAAAATTACTCCCGATAAATCCCGCCCCGCCAGTCACAAGTAGTTTCATGACATTCATGATTATATTTATTTAAGTGCATGTCAATTTTGGGGATATAGAGCTTGGTGAATAATGCCTTTCGTTAAACACAAAAGCCCCAGACGGAGGTAGGTTCTCTACACTCGCGTCTGAGGCTAAAAAAATTAGGCCGTAGCTGCCGCGGCTAACGCAGCTTTTTTCTGCTGCATTTGCGCAGCGATCACGTAGGGACCAAGAGCGATCATGGTCCGACGAATTGCGCCGGCGTAATCAATGCCGGCTGTCTTTTTGCCTTGATAGAACTGCAGCGCCCGATCGAAATCGAGCATCTGGCCAGCGTGATACATCGCCAGCACGATCCGGCCGGCATCCTCAACCGATATCTTCAGACCTTTCACAAGAGCCGTAGTGTGCGGCTCAAAAATAAATTTGACGTTGAAATCGGGTATTTGATCCATTTTTTCATCCTCCAAAATTTTTTAATCTACAAAAATTACTCTGAGGACACAAAAGTTATATATCATCAGAGTAATTGGCAATGCGTCACGAAGACACATTGCCCGAGCCAGGAAAGTACGCCGCCTGACTCATCGAGCGGCCACTCATATTCTCAAGGATTCGATATAGGGCTCCTTGAAGGGTCTAATGGCTAAACCCTGGTTTGTGAGACCGGCCCGGAAAATTCACGCGACGATCTTTTTTGTTTTCTACATATATTTGGCGCTCCTTTCAAACGCCATCGCTCACTGAATCTCACACATTCAATGAGGTATATAGGCCACCACGAAGTGATGACCTGAATACCGCACTGAATGTCTTAAAAGAACAACCACCTGACTTCAATGCATTATCTTGCGATAGCGCACTAGAGTTAGGTGAGGAGGCTAAACCTCCTCATACAGGATCAGAAAGTCCTCCTCGTATTTTTTTTGCTCAGCCGGCTTAGGTTTAAGACCGAGCCGAGCC
>CAZHOA010000106.1:0-2678 GCA_964534385.1 uncultured Candidatus Saccharibacteria bacterium
GCTGTCAGTATAGATTTAATATTTCTGATCTGTGTCTATATCCAGGCTCGCAAGAAAGGCGAACGCATTCCCGAGTATACCATTCGGGTGCCGATTCTTGTGTTGTATCTGATGATAGTTGTCTTCAGCCTCGGCGCTTTATACGCGCTATTTTAACTAGCTACAGGTGGCGATATTCCGATTAATTTGACTTTTATACAAAAAAGTGGTATTTGTGACCTTGTAGTTCTATAAAAATCAGGGGGGATTCTATGGATCAATATGATGATGATATGACAGATTCCGCGGCGTCTGAACAGACACTTGCTGTACCTACAAAACAGGAAGCGCTTGAGCGAAAAATTGCTGAGGCACTAGCGCCTCATAATCCGGCATTGCAGCTGGTTGCAAAAAAGCTCCACCTGAAGCCCGAAACTTTGATTGGACACATTAAACGCGATTTACCGGCACCAGTTGAACAGTACGTGTATCTGCAACTTGCTCGGGATTTTAGCATTCGTCCAGAGACACTAAAGAAAATTCTGAGGGAAATCTTGGGAGACCAGGTTATTCAGGTTGGGCATTTGGACCAAAGAAAAGTCGGCGAGAATCTTGCGATACGACCGATTGACCGGATTGCTGAAAAAATCGAAGCAGCTTTGAATTTTTTGCACAAGTTGTCCATCGATTATCAAGGCTTGCGCTTGGGTTCGACGCGCATTGCGCAGTTGATCAGTGTGTATGACATCGAGGATGCGGAAGCGTTGGTTGATTCAATCGTCTCTAATCTGTGTCTCGTGCGAGAGCGGTTGCACATGAGCAACAAATCAGATAACAAGGTCATACGTGCCGGGATATATTTTTGTATCGAATGCATTGAGAACGATCCGACATTGAGCAATATCACTGATATACGATCTTTCTTCGAGGATCAGGATGATCTCATGCGGCGTTTCATCCTACAAGAAATGGGGGAGGGCGATGATGAGTGAATTTACCAGAGATCTTGTCGATCAGATGGCGCTCGAGCTTGGCGGTCAGGCAACATGGAAGGAAAATCCACTTCAAGTCTTTGGTATCTCTCAGACGATATTGGGACTTGGCCTGGATAATACTACTCTCCACTCGCTGTGCCGTGATATCGCTAAAAAAGTCAGTGCTAAATTACACACTGATAGAAATGTTGAGATCACGCCTGAGCTGCGGCAACGACTTTCAGTGGCTTTTGAATTAATTAAAAACAGAGAACACTTTGATAAGGCTCTGGACCAGCTTCGGCACCAGCGGAGCGTTGTGGTATCAGAAGTCAATCAGGAGAAAGAGTTAAATCGGGGTTTGCGTCAGGAGCTTTCCAGGACATCGGAGCAAATGGCTTCGTTGCGTGCCAAGCTCAAAGAGAAAGCGACGCATGCATCTCATTGGCAGACAAAACTGGCACATTTCTCGCGTTTATCTGTCGAGAATATCGCACGACCAACATTGCCGGACATATTCCGCAATACCAACACTGCCTATGAGATTGATGCGGTACAAGAACTTCTCGTAGTGCACGCCGAGATTGTATTCGCGGAAAATATTCCATTTTCAAAACGGAGCTTTACATCGTTGCGTGCCCATTATGAAAAACTGAGCGAGGCAGAACGTAAGCCGCAATCCCTCGAGAGCGTTCTCATAGAGGCTTTCCAAGAAGTACAGCTCACGGAAAAACAGATTCAGAAAAAACGGGCGCTACAAAAAGAATTGGCAGAAGCCGAATGGGATATGTTGCGGCGGGCGTTCTACGAGACGGGCATGGGCATGAAGATACCAAAAGAGGTCTTTGCTCAAGTTGATGCTGCGCATGATCCGTTTCCGGTCATAGAGCTGGACGAATTTTCGTTTTTCTATGAACAGGGTCTTGATCGATTGTGTGGCGATGCCCGTAGCTATTATGCGCAATTTGGGGAAGTTTTTGTGCCACATGCGCGACAGTGTGGTGTCGCTAAACCTACTCTCAGCGCTCAATACAAAGTCATTCTGGCAACTCTCGAGAAGTTTGTTAGTCAGGCTGACAAGCGTCTATTCAGAGTGCGTATCCAGCCGGAGTGTATGCGGGTTGAGTATGGAGTGATAAAAAATGGTAAGAATCGGGGCAAGAGAATTGTTGGCTCGATGCCTTTGGAACGGATATCTGACAAAGATATCGAGATGCACACGTTAAGTTTTATGCCCGCTATCTCTCTCGATGCGCTTTTCACGAGCATCGAGCCGTTCGTCATGCCATATGCCTCACTGCTCCTGGCTAATAATGCCGCATCCCACGTTGTATCTTTTAAGGAACCGAGAGCTCGCAGAAATGACTATTACTATCACACGGACGTCGTGTGTCCGGTTTATTTTGTGCTTGATGTTATGAAGCCTGCTACCTAGCCTGCGCTCGCCACCGAGCGCTTTTTTAGTTAATGTGTCGGGCACAACGCGTACTAGCTTTAATATCTCCTGATAAGGGTATTTTAACGGTCGGGCACGGGCTTGGCTAATCCCGTGCACTTCCTCGTGACGGATACACTCGGTCGCTGCCTCGATTCGCAAGCTCATCCTGGCCATAAAACAGAGGATGATAAACAAATAACCGCCAACGGGCGGTTATTTGAAATGTGTCGGGGCCGGGAGTGACTTTTTGTCGACTCCCGGCACTCCTTCTTCGCTTCGCTCAGTCG
>CAZHOA010000107.1:0-2628 GCA_964534385.1 uncultured Candidatus Saccharibacteria bacterium
GGAAGTTACAAACGCAAGCAACGGCCTGCTTATCATAGAAAGAAAATAACCCAGAAAAATAATCGGCTTTTGCTTTTTAAATTTGTCACACACGAATCCGGCGGCGACTTTGAAGATATTAACCGCGGCCGTCACCACGCCTTCGGCAATGCCGACAAATGCTTTATCAAACCCAAGCACGGTCGTCAGATAGATCGGCAATATCGGCGTAAAAATATCCTGGCTGATCCCACCGAAAAAACTTAACAATCCGACAAAATATATATTTTTATTTTTTCGAGAAGACTCCATCTCTATTTTTTAAGAGAAGACAGATATGATATATCATAGAGCAGAACCGCATTAACGAGAAGAGGATAAATCCTATTACAAACTAACAGCTTGCGTTATAATAACAATATGAAAAATAAAAATTATTCTCTTATATCGCGCGCAAAACTCTCGCATATATGGTTTGCTCTTGCCATTATCGTGGGTGTCATTGCGAGCATTTTATTTAGTATACATACGGATAACGGAGTGCAAGAAGCGCGTGCTGCCTTATCATCCGTAACTCCTTCGGCGGGCAGCAGTACTATATCAAACGGTCTTGTTGCGGAATGGAAATTTGACGAGGGATCGGGAACAACTGTGTCTGATTCCATCGGCCGAAGCAACGGCGCATTTGTAGGCAATCCGCAGTGGACAAGAGGAAAGCTTGGCGGCGCGCTTGACTTTAACGGACAGGATTCTCGTATCAATGTCGTGAGCCAAGCGGCGCTCAACAATATGAGCACTATGACGGTTTCGGCGTGGGTATACGCTCGTTCGGACGGGAATACCGCTGCGGGAGTGAGACGGATTGTCAGTAAATCCACTTTTAATCCGGGTCAAGTACGGTTTGCTCTTCAGCTCGGAACGTATGGAACTCTGCAATTCAATGCCGGATATGTCGGTAAAAATACGGTTTGGGCCACACCCGCAAATGCCGTCTCGCTCAATCAGCGGCATCACGTGGCAGCCACGTATACTTTTGGCGACTCAAGTATCCCACCCACCATTTACATAGACGGAGTCTCGCAACAAGTATCTATATTCATCGCGGCTATCAGCAACACTCCTTCGTCTGACGATCAATCGCTCTATATCGGCGACCGAGGAGATAATACCCGCCTCTGGGATGGTCTCATTGATGAGCTGCGCATCTACAATCGGGTGCTCTCCGCTACAGAGATAGCGACTCTGTATGCACAAGACGATTCACAAGGCAGGCCGAACCAGCCAAATATCGTTGTCATTATGTCTGATGACCAGGATGATACGGGCTCGCTTGACTTCATGCCACAGCTACAGCAACTACTCATAAAACAAGGAACAAGGTTTACCAACAGTTTTGTAGACTTCTCGCTGTGTTGTCCGTCCCGTGCGTCGTTCATCACCGGACAGGCATCTCATAATCATGGAATTCTCGACATTGTTCCTCCACTTGGCGGCTATGGAAAGTTTTTACCTCAAGAGGGAAATATACTTCCGGTGTGGCTTCAAAATGCCGGATACGACACGGCAGTCATTGGAAAATATCTCAATGGGTACGGCACTCTCTCATCCGAAACCCATACCCCGCCCGGTTGGAACACGTTTGATCTTTTAGAACAGTCAGGAGGACTCACTTATTTTGGCTATAGGATGAATGAAAATGGTGTCATCAAGAGCTACGGATCAGCCGATGCCGATTACCAAACTGATGTGCTCGCACGCAAAGCCGCAGACTATATAGACAGCAGGCAGTCATCTTCAAAACCATTTTTCCTTTGGCTTACGCCGCATGCTCCTCATAATGACGGAGGTGCGAGCAATACCGGACCAATTATGCCAGATTCACCCCAGCCCGCCCCGCGGTATCGGGGACGTTTCGCAAACGAACCCCTGCCCATGCCGCCGAATTTCAACGAAGCCGACGTGTCGGATAAGCCGGGGCATGTCGCCATGCGTCCTCTGCTTGACGTTTCAGGGATCGTGAGAACAACCGCCAACTATCGCGGACGTCTGGTCGCGGATCTGTCTCTTGATGACATGGTTGCCAAAGTCGTGAACGAATTGCAAAAAACCGGCAAGCTGGATAACACTATTATCGTATATACCTCCGACAACGGGTGGGCAAATGGCCAGCACCGGTATCTTTACGGCAAGACCGAAGGATATGATGAGATCATTCGCGTTCCTCTTATCATGCGCGGGCCGGGAATTCCCAAAGGAGAAACGCGTGCGCCTCTGGTCAATAATCTTGACCTGGTGGCAACTATAGAAGATCTCGCGCACGCTACACCGGGACATGCTCCTGACGGCTCAAGTCTGGTACCTCTTCTCAATATCAACTCAGATGTTGATATCCCATGGAGGACGGCGCTCTTTGTGCAAGGAATGGATATTCCGACCGGAACTGATGCAGGAACTGGCGGTACATTTACTGAAGTGCGTACAAACAACTATCTCTATGCAGAACACAATTCCTCTGCATTCGGATTGGAAAAGGAGTTCTATGATCTTACAAAAGATCCGTTTGAACTTGCCAGCAGACCAAACGATCCGGCATATGCAAACATCGTGAGCGCGCTTGCGACAACACTCTCAAAACTCAAAGTGTGCAGC
>CAZHOA010000108.1:0-2618 GCA_964534385.1 uncultured Candidatus Saccharibacteria bacterium
GATAGACTCGACTCTACGCATCGGGAACTGAGCGCCATAGAACCTGGTTCCTATAAAAGAGCGTACAGAAATTTCAGAGCATCCTATACGCGTGGCGTTGCCAAGCGTAAGGCCTTGGCGGAAGTTGAACGGTTGCGTGAGGACAAGATCAAAACGAACTTGGTAAACTCCGAGGATTTAGTTGAAGCACTTGCCGCCCTTACTGAAGATGTGAGCGATAAGAATTCGCGGATTAATCGTTCGGTCAAGCAGATCGAAGACTGTGTAGATCGCGTTTGGGAGGTTGTAGTCGGGAAGCTGCGAGATCAATACAATGCCAAAGAATTACATTGGCCCGCAGAAGAGACGGGCCTGCGGGGCATTAAGATCCCGCATCTACCACACAGACTAAGGCGCTGGTGTTTCGGTAATCCGCCCGAGACAAATTACAAGACATTCGGTTACTCTTTCGCTTATGCGATTGACGTAGACACTATCATCAAGGAGAATCTCGGTGAGGCTGTCTCTAATCATATCGCGTAAGATTACACCCAGTGAACGGAAACTTCACTGGGTGTTTTATATTGCCAAAATCTTGCCTCAAGGCATTATTCACCTAGCTCGTACACATCATAATAGACACATACTGTGATAGTAACGTATAATAGTATAGATTTTATTAATATGAAGATAATAGTACTGGTACTCATCATAGTGATTCTAAGTACGGTTCTGGTTTTGCTGTACAAGTATACTGCGTTTTTTGCGTTCTATCGGGAGCGTGGTGAAGTGACGATTGTGAATGATGTGCCATATATCAATGACGGCAATCCAAAGCATCTCCTCGACATATATATACCAAAAGGCCAGAAAGGTTTTCCCGTAGTGCATTTTATTCATGGGGGTTATTGGCGTGGTGGCGACAAGAGATATCATCAGTCGGTAACCGGTCTGTACGGAAATATTGGCGTGGCCCTAGCTAGTCATGGCATCGGTGTTGTTGTACAGAACTATCGTCTCTATCCGGAAGTTGGTATCAAAGACGAGATCAATGATGTCGCCGATGCGGTGGCATGGACGGTGCGTCATATCCATGAGTATGGCGGCAGTGACAATATTTTTGTCATGGGACATTCGGCCGGCGGCCATCTGACAGCACTACTTGCTTCTGACAGGCATTATCTGGCTGATCGTGATCTTCGCCCCACAGCGATTAAGGGTTTCATCCCAATGTCCGGCATCTTTGACGTAGCGAATATGGTGGCTACTAATGACGATGAGTTCAATAATTCAATATCGTATCCGCTCTTCGGCCGCGATCCAAAGTCATGGCACTATTTTTCTCCGCTAACATACATCCATCCCGGCATGCAGCCGCTGCTCATTTTGGCTGGGCAGTATGACTTTCCGTATCTTGCTCAACAGATAGCCACCGATGTGCCCAAGATACAAGCTATGAATCCGACTACGGCCTACCATGTCATACCCGGCAACACACACATGGATATGGTTACTGGTATTGGTAGTACTCATGACAAGATTGTGCCCTTAATTCTTGATTTTATTCAAAAGTATAAATAATTAAATACTTAATTTTTAAAGGAAAGATATTATTTGTTGAGCCTTGTAACTATGGGTTTGCTCTGGAGTTACCTCCTTAAATACAAAAGAATATTGATTGGGGCTTTGCTGCTGGGTGCAATTAGCCAGGCGTTTTCGCTGCTTGATCCGCAGATTTTTCGGTTGATTCTGGATAATTACGCGACCAAAGGCCAGGCGTTGACATCGCACGCATTTTTGCGTGGTGTCCTTCTCTTGATTCTGGCTTCAATGGGTGGAGCGTTGATATCGCGTATCGCGAAGAATTTTCAGGATTACTACATGAATTCGATGATTCAGCGTATCGGCTCTCGGATGTATGCTGATGCGGTTGCTCATGCGTTCTCACTGCCCTATGCTGCGTTTGAAGATCAGCGTTCGGGCGAACTGCTACAAAAAATGCAAAAAGCCCGAGTTGATAGTGAGCGATTTATCGAATCGGCAATTAATACTGTTTTTCTTGCGAGTATCGGTATTCTGTTTGTTATGACCTATGCTTTCTATGTTCATTGGATTATAGGTCTCGTGTATGCTCTGATCATTCCAATTTTGACATTGACCGTATTGAATGTGGGCAAAAACATTCGTGCTTCACAAAAGATCATTGTCGCCGAGCTATCGAGTTTGGCCGGAGTGACAACGGAGACACTCCGCAATGTAGCGCTGGTAAAGGGCTTGGGTCTGCGTGAGCAGGAAATTAAACGGCTCAACAGTTTAAACCAAAAAATACTTGATCTAGAACTTCGAAAGGTCATCTTGATCCGCAAGCTTAGTTTTATTCAGGGTACGATGGTCAACACCATGCGCTCTTTTCTATTGTTCGTAATGCTGTGGTTAGTTTTTCAGCGCGCGATCAGTATCGGTCAATTTTTTAGTCTTTTATTCTACGCCTTTTTTATCTTTGGCCCGCTTTCGGATTTTGTCAGTGTCGCTTCGCGGTACCAAGAGGCCAAGGGCAGCAACGAGGTCCTGGCTAATATTTTACAGACGCCTTCTGAGCCCGTACCAGCTCACCCCCAAGCTATCGGCGCCTTGCATCA
>CAZHOA010000109.1:0-2612 GCA_964534385.1 uncultured Candidatus Saccharibacteria bacterium
TGGTTGCTGTTGGTTTTACGGTGGTCGTTGATTCAGGTCGTTCTGTTTGAATGGGCTCGATGTCTTCGGGTAAGGGCGTCTTATAATATGCTGATGCCACTGAAAGCCTGTTATGCAGGAAACCTTGCTGGTTTGAACTTTCGCGCGTGTCGATTCTGATTTGGATTTGGTATCGACCGACATATTTGACATCTTTGGGAATCTCCCAGTCATAGCTATTTCGGCCTTTATGGGATATTGTTTTTCCAATGGAAATACCTGGAACGAGTGATATATCCGTTGGAAAATTGTCATATGGTCTATCGATATCTAGTTTCCAGCTTATGTGTAGCGTGGTGCCAACTGTATGATGGAATGCTTGAAATGGTTCAATAATTTCAAGACCATTGCTGTTTTTGGAGATAAGTCCTTCGAGGTTTGCCGGTGCTTCGAACTTGATAAAGGAACCGACCGCAATACCGATCGTGGTGACGAGTGCAACGAAGAATATCTTCATTACCGCATCCTGTTGCTGCAGAGTTGATTCTGTTTTCTGAGGAGTTTGGGGAACTGATGGTTGTTTTTTCATAGTTTTTCTTTCTAGTATAGCATCAGCTGTATTATATTTTATCCACAATTAAAATAAGAACCGGCCTGATAATAAGTTGACAAATATAATTACTTGATTTATAGTAGAAAACTAGCTCGTTTCAGAATAAAGGAGAACTATGATTATACTGGTCGATCAGGATGGGCCGTTGGCTGATTTTGAGGGAGAATTTCTAAAACGTTGGAGGCATCAGTTTCCGGATGAGCCATATATACCATTAGCTGAGCGCAAGGCTTCTCACGTTAGGGACGATTATCCTCCATATCTAATTGCAAAAGTACAGAGCATTTATTGTGCGTCGGGTTTCTTTAGTGATCTGTCACCGGTGCAGGGCGGTTGCGAGGCGCTTGAAGATATGGTGGCCCATGGACATACCGTATTTATATGCACGTCGCCAATATCTCAATATGAGCACTGTGTCAAAGAGAAATATGAATGGGTTGAACGCCATTTGGGCAGAGCCTGGACAAGGAAGGTCATTTTAACAAAAGACAAAACGATGGTTCGTGGCGATATTCTGATCGATGATTGGCCTGTTATTGAAGGTTGCACTACGCCGATATGGCAGCATGTTCTGTTTGATCATCCCTATAATCGGCACGTTCAGCAAAAATTCAGATTGTTATCTTGGGTGCATTGGCGAGCGCTAGGGTATCGAGTATAGGGTTTTTGCGATTACCTAATCCTCTTGGTGAGGATTTTCTTTTTGGCTGTGATATTTCTGGTGTACTTCGCGGAGCTGATTATCGGTGACATGAGTATAGATCTGTGTTGTGGTGACTGATGAATGGCCGAGCAATGCTTGAACGGATCGGATATCGGCGCCATTACGGAGAAGATCGGTTGCGTATGAATGGCGCAATGTGTGAGGACTGACCTTTTTGCTGATGATGCCGGCGATCGTGGCGTGTTTGTGAATAATACGCTGGATACTGCGCGGTGTGAGGCGTATGTTCTCAAAAGCATCATAACGAGCGTGCGGCGGAATGCGGATGAATAGTGCCGGGTCGCTGTCAACGCGCTTGTCGAGGTATGTCTGAATGATGGCCCGGGCGGCATCAGATAAAAAGACAATGCGCAGCTTACGGCCCTTGCCACGGACGGCAAAATCACCACGTTGAATGTCGATCTCATCGCGATTGAGCGCGCACAACTCTGACACGCGTAAACCTGTTGAAAACAGTAGCTCGAGTATAGCTCTGTCACGCACATCAGCTAAGCCCGTACCCGACGGTGCGCGCAATAGACGGTCAAGCTCAGCGCCATCGAGAAAGCTCACTTCGCGTTCCTCTTGCTTGGCGAGTTCAATCTTCTCGGCGGCGACAGTTTTGATGTTGCGTTTTGTTAGATATTTTAAAAAAGATCGCAGCGCGATGATATGGTAGTTTTGAGTGACTTTTTTGAGTACCATCCCGTCTTCGCCGATGAAACGGTTGAGATATATGCGGAATTTACGTATTAGATCTTCGGATAGCTCATGTGGATGCTCGATTTTGCTGAAGGCCAGAAAGCGGCACAAGTAGTGATCGTAATTTTCGATGGTCTTTGGCGAACGATTGCGTTCGATCTCCAAGTACTCAAGGAATTGATTTTTCAGATGCTTGAGTTCCATAGACTCTAGTATACTCCTTTCGTGGCGAGAAAACATAATTGTAATATAAAAAGCGTCCTTAGACGCTTAGTGCTCGTGAAAAGTCTTCAATCAGAACCTGTGCGTCCTGATTGAGCAGTATCGGCAGTAATGTCAGCGCTTCTTCATGCTTCGACGCTGTCTTGTATGGCCGTGGTTCGACCATGGCCATATAGACATCGGCGATAGCGACGGTGCGAGCTAGGAGTTCCAGGTGTGTGAGGTCAAAATCCTGAATCCCAAGCTCTTCAATGACATCAGCCGATACGATGTCGGGATAAGCGTGTTCTGTTTTATACCGGTGATGAGTTAGTGCGACATAAGCGGCAATGCGTTGATAGACATCCCCATCTTGAAGCATAGTGTAGCCATTCTTGGGATGTTGATCCATAA
>CAZHOA010000110.1:0-2560 GCA_964534385.1 uncultured Candidatus Saccharibacteria bacterium
CAGCTTCCTGTTTCCAGAACTGGACGACGAGTGGATTCTGTTCGCGGCTGAGCTTGTCAGCGCGATACGCATCGTCGGTTAAAACACGTGAGATATCGGCCAGTGTTGGTATCTCGTGTTCATAATCATCAAGCAACAATAACGAAGCATTCTTGAAATATTTTTCGAATACCGGACCGCCGGTTTCTTTTAAATTATATAACTTATCAAAAATGCCAAGCAGTTCATTGATAACCAAAGTCTTCTGTTCTGGTTTTGAGGGATCGATCTCGAACATATTCAAGCCCATTGGACGTTCGATATCGCCCGGTGAAAAATAGATGACATCATCCATGCGCTCTTTGGGCGTTATGGATAGAACATAGTCGGCAAATTCACCGGCCGGATCGAGCAAACAGAGGCCATGGCCTTGCTCGATATCCTGTCTGAGTAATTTCTTCATGAGTGTTGTTTTACCGGTACCGGTTTGTCCGATGACATACATGTGGCGTTGCCGATCTTTGGTCGCCAGGTAGATGGTTTTTTCTTCACCTCGGTACATATTTGTGCCCAGGATAATGCCTTCTTGAGATAGATTTGGCGGCGGCTCGGCCGGCTTGGCACGCAGGAAACTGACTTTGGGTGCCGCCGTGGTTGCAACCGGAAAATGATAGAGACTGGTGATCTCTTCCGTTGACATGACGAGCGTGTGGTGTTTTTCGAATAGGCGGAACGCAAACAGATAGGCTAATTTCTCGAGTGCTTTGTTGGTTACCTTAATCGGCTTGAGGCTATTCATATCCGGCGAGTTGAATTGAACCAATGAACCCAAAAATTCATCAAGGATCTGATTGGCTTGCGGCTGGGTGTCGGCCGATGTGAGCAGTCTAATATTGACGTCGAAGTTTTGCTTGCCGGCTTTAGCGGCGATATTCTTGATGACGTCTTCTTCGGTTGGCGTGATCGGTTTTTTGTTTTCGAAAGGCTTGTTCGGATCTTGCGATGAATTTTTGGGTGGTTTACGGGCTCGGGATAAGGCTTCGTAAAACGAATAGCCGCTTTGCATTTCACGGGCTACTTTGTTGGCGGTTGATTTTTGTTTGCTGGCATGTGTCGGGCGTAAGAGTATTTGAAATGCCGCGCCTTCGCCTTGTGTCTGGAGCTTGGACATGGCTGTGAGGATGCTGCCCAACGGATCAGTTTCTAATTTCTGGTATGTTTTGAATGGCAATATCGAGTTGCTGTTGTAGAGCAGATAGGCTCCGGCCACGGCGCCATGCGTGTTGAAGATATTGTATTCCGTAGCCATGGTTACCTCGGCATTCGGATAGAAGCCATAGATCTGTTTTTCGATGATGTCCTGATTGTTTTTCGGGACGGCCATATAGAAAAAGGTCTCTTCCCGGATATTCTGGACGGCGATTTCAAGGGCGATGTAGGGCTCGCCGTAGATCAGTTTGTTCCAGCCTTTGGAGTGCAAATTTGAAAAGCTAGAGAGGAGCTGCTCGCCGATACTGATCATGTCGCGCATTTTTTGACTCGTGTCTTCCCTGCCCGGTGTCTCGCGGGGTACGCGGATCTGGAGCAGCGTCATGTTGAGTGCGCGTTCAATATGACCGCGTTTGCGCATTGCGCCAAGCGTGATAAAAAGGGCGATAACAATAATGAGCAGGATGATGAGAAGTGCTATAATGAGAGTAAGGGGCATTGAACGGACATAGCGGTCGTCGGATGACGATGTGCTATAGTTTTTTTAATTTGTTGCGTTCAAGGAGTTGCTGGTACAGTTCGTCGGCGAGGGCATCGTGAAAAGCATCGATCAAGGCGGCGTTGTGGGTCGCACGAGCTTGACTAATGGCATCATAAATACTTTTGGTGAATGCGATATTGATCAGATTTTGGACCTGTTCTTTGAGCTCGGGTGCGAGATATGATGGCGTGGTGTGGCCGGAGCTGGCTGGATTGGCGGGCGGTGTCACGACTTGGGCTGTCGGTGTCGATGTGCCAGTACTGTCCGTTGGTATTGTCGTCTCGATGACGTCGCGTAACATCTCTCGTTCGTGTGGCAATGCCTCAATGACGCCTTCTTGCTTTTGTTGTTCCAATTCCGCGCGCTTTACGGCAAGCGCCTGTTCCATCTGAGCGATTTCATGTTGAATTGTAGCCGGAGATTCACTCATATCTCTTTAGTATAGTGTCAAAGATCCGTACTGTCTATGGTTCATCGACGGTGATAGGCCAATCTGATTATTCGCCGTGCCTTATTGTTGATAATTTAAAATTGGATTGTGTTTTTGTGGTAAAATAAAGCAATGTCTAAACAGCTCGTTGTTTTTTTGCTTATTCTGACGCTGGCTATATTTTTTCGAGTGTATCACATCAATAGCACGCCGCCGGGTTTGTTTTTTGACGAAGCGATGGATGGAACTGATGCCGTGCAGGCGTTGCAGACCGGTCAGTATCATGCCTTTTATCCTGATGACAACGGTCGCGAGGGGTTGTTTGTGAATCTTGCCGCCGTTTCGATACGATTTTTGGGTCAGACGGCTTTGGCGCTGCGTATCGTGTCGGTGATTGCCGG
>CAZHOA010000111.1:0-2550 GCA_964534385.1 uncultured Candidatus Saccharibacteria bacterium
CGAATATTTTTGAGAGAGACAAAGTCGAGATGGTGCTGACCAGAGATGGCTATGGGCGAAGGTTTAAATGACTAAGAGCCATTGTAAGAGAGGGGGAGTTTTGATATAATTGCAGTATGCACAACTGGTCAACAGATACAACTTTATTAAAGAAAAACCCAGAAAAATTTGTCATTTGGCATCTTGAGCAGCTCATTAATTACGGCCTCGACGGTGAAAAGCTTGATCGAGATGAGCTAAAAAAATATCTGGCCGATTTGGATATAGAGCCAAACACAAAAAAGTTTCTGACATTATTACTTTATGGCAGACCAAGCGCAAATCCTCAATAAACAACAGCTTGAATTTTTGGAGTTTTTTGCTCAAAATCGATCCCTCACAAGCCACTACTACCTTACTGGTGGCACGCCTTTAGCTGCTTTCTATTTGCATCATCGCTATTCCGAAGATTTAGATTTTTTTATAAGCGACGAGGAGGTTAATCTACCAGCCATACAAAAACTATTAAAATTAGGTTCACAAAAGCTGGGATATCAAAAAATCGAATACCAAAATTACCAGGGATTGCATATGTTCTTTCTCAAATACGCTGATGATAAAGAACTAAAAGTCGATTTTAGCTATTACCCATTCCTGCAAATCGAACCAACCTCTGATAGAAATGGTATCCGCGTTGATAGTCTCTACGATATCGCTGTAAATAAAATGCAAAGCATCGCCACGAGAACAAAGACGCGTGATTTTGTAGATCTCTATTTTATCGTGCAAGACAAGGGTTATGAATTTAAAAAATTAATACAGGACGCACGAAATAAATTTGACTGGCATATCGAGCCGATACAATTTGGTAAACAATTTATCAAAGTCACGGAACTAGCCGACTATCCGCACATGATAAAAACTTTTGACAAAGAGACTTTCAAATCCTTCTTTCTGGCCGAAGCAGAAAAATTAAAATCGGAAATTATCAAACAATAATGCTCAATCCTGAGATGCCGCAACCAAATATGTCGCCAATAATGCCATTGCCCGGTCATGATCTAGAAAACAAGGGCGTGAGTTATAAAGCACTTCTGATTGCTCTAGTTATTACACTTGCAATCGCGCTCTATGTTATTGCAGCTCTCTTCTTCAACCTCTGGCCATTTCCGCGCCACGCCATGGCACCGACCAGCGAGCAACCGACACCATCATCAATCACGATCTCACCCTCAGTCACCATCGACCCAACCGCCGACTGGCAGACCTATCGGAATGAGCAATACGGGTTTGAGTTTAAGTATAACCCAAAATGGTCTTTGGCGAATAGTAATAAGCCGCTTCAATATGACCCGCAAAAGCCCTTCATACTCGCGGAAGCTGGCAATACGCGCATCGGACCTTGTGAGGATCTCGGCTGCGATCCAGAGCCAGGTGATCGCGATGAGTTAACAAAAGGCGATACGTTTGAAGGCGCTCCACCGCTTAACCCATGGTTCAGGATACTTCGCGTACGCGGAAACAAATGGGCTTCTATACAAGTTACCGATGTAAGCTATGTTTGCTCTTCGGAAAGCACATGCACAGCATATTTAAAAGCAGCTCCTCTTGATCAGAAAAAACGCGTAGCAAATCCTGATTATGCTGTCTATAATGATTTTCTCACACTCTTAGATACATTTAAGTTTGGCGGATCAGCCACTCAGCTCAACACATCGCACTGGAAAACATATACGAGCAAAGAGCGGACTTTTCAGTTTAAGTATCCGCCTAGTTTACATGAAGTAGCTCAAGATCAACTTGCTGATTCTCATGGATACATTCAGCTTGAGACCGTGAAGAGAAATAACGATCAAGACTTAGAGCTCCAGTACAATACCACATCCGAAGGACATCAATTAATATCGAAGATTATGAAAGGCCCTGTGGTTATGTACCAAACGGCTGGAGCTACACCGAAAGGAGATTGCGGCGGCCCTTTAATTTACGTTCCATTCAACAAAACAGAAGCTTTGCAGATAAAAATCTTCTCGTGCCAAAATAACGAGCAACCACTGTTATCGGAAAGCAATATCTATAAAGGAATACTAGAAACATTTAGTTTTTAATACTTATGCTCAATCCTGATGCGAAACTACAATCGAATATTTTTGAAAAAGACAAAGTCGAGATGGCGCCGACTAGAGATGGCTATGGCAAGGGTTTGGTTGAGGCGGGCGAGAGGGATGAGCGGGTAGTCGTACTGTGTGCTGATCTGACTGAATCGACACGCTCGCAGTGGTTCAAAGACAAATTTCCAGAACGCTTCATCGAGCTTGGCGTCGCTGAACAAAACATGGCCACCATCGCTGCCGGCTTGGCGAATTATGGCAAGATTCCGTTTATGTCTTCCTATGCAACATTTAGTCCTGGCCGCAACAACGAACAAATTCGCACCACGATCTCACTGAATAATGTGCCAGTCAAAATTGCCGGCTGTCATGCCGGTGTCTCCGTCGGTCCCGATGGCGCGACGCACCAAGCACTCGAAGATATCGCCTTAATGCGCGTCCAACCACGCATGACTGTGCT
>CAZHOA010000112.1:0-2482 GCA_964534385.1 uncultured Candidatus Saccharibacteria bacterium
GATACATGACTTCCTCCGAATGGATCGTGCGCAACACCTGATCTATAGCCTCGAGTGAGCTATTAACATCGGCTTTGATAATAATATTTTTGATTTTTTTGTTTGTCTTTGTATCGGCAGAACTGCTTTCGGCCACAAATAGCACCGTCGGCCCGACAGCCATTGCTTTTTGAGCTTGCTCTTCGGCTATTTTACGGTTATCGGCAACATGAAACTGCGCTCCCAAATGAGGAATGGTCGTCCAACCCAAAATGGTACATGGTTCTGATGGTCCGGCCTGGTGTATCGGTTTGCCCAAGAAATCATTCAGTGATTTCACGCGACCGGTTGCCGAACCGGCGACAATCCAATCACCTACATGCAACATGCCTGTCTGGATTAATCCCGTGGCGATACTGCCGCGCTGCGGATCTTTGTGAGATTCAATAATAACGCCCTGAGCCGAGACATCGGTGATACTGGGTAGTTCAGCCAACTCGGCAACCAGCAGAATCATCTCCAGCAATGCATCGATACCTGTGCCTGTTTTGGCTGACAGCTCAATGACGGGCACCTGACCGCCATATCCTTCGACCAATACTTCGTTTTCTGCCAGCTCTTGCCGTACGCGCGCCGGCTGCGCCTGTTCTTTATCAATTTTATTAATCGCAACAATAAAAGGCACGTTGGCCTCTCGAATAATACTGATAGCCTCTTTTGTTTGGGGCTTTACACCTTCATCAGCAGCTACGACAAGAATGGCGATGTCAGCAACTCTGGTACCACGCGAACGGATGGCACTAAAAGCTTCGTGTCCGGGAGTATCGAGAAATGTAATTTTCTTGCCTTGGTGTTCGGCCTGATATGCGCCGATATGTTGGGTAATACCGCCGGCTTCGCCCGCTGTAACTTTTGTCTGACGAATTGCATCCAATATACTGGTCTTACCATGATCAACGTGACCCAAAACAACCACCACTGGTGGCCGAGTTCCACTCTCTTGATTTGACACAGGCTGCTTAGTACCAGACATCCTGCTATCCTATCATGATTTGTAGGACCTGACCAGGAGAAACCTGCATTAACAAACGGCTCTCATTTATTCAGCGTATACAAATGTACTGCCTTTTTGATTCTCATCAATCTCAAGGCGATGCTCTTTTGGAATCAAAACCATACCCAGTTCAAGAGGCAAACCATAATCAGTCTTTGCAATATCGAATACCGAATCCCGATATCGTGCCTGACTACCATAGTACTTCCCATCTTTAAGATGCACCTCAATGACAAAAGAGGCTGCCTGTTTATCTGCGTTATTAGGGACTGCACGTATCATAACATCGCCATCGGGTGTTACCTTCTTTGAATTAAAAGCATCACCGGAAACAATCCTAAAACTATAGTTATCTCGATAATCGTCACCCAATATCTCTGCCAAGAAATTAACTTTGCCCCTCTCTTCTGCCCATGTCTCGAGGACGTTATTAAGCTCTTTACTATATCCCGCGAACGGATCCCGCTCGACTGCGGCTGGTTGTTCTTTCTTGTCGCCAAAAAGTTTTTCCCAAAGACTCATAATGAATGTAAATTAAATAGTATATCCCTAGCTTACGCATACCGCGCCAGCTTGACTAGAATCACCTGTTGATAACAGCGCGCTACATATTATTTGACCTTGAATCTGACCGGAATGGTGACTTTATTAATCTCGCTGCCATCCTTGGCAGAATATTCGAATACTTCAATACTGCCGCGATCAGTTGATGGGCGCGAATAGACTATGTTGAGATCGAAGGAACCGAACAAGCCCGCATCAGGCGCATTGGCCATAGCGTGATTTTCATACAATATTTTGCCATTGGCATCTTTTACACGGTACGAAAATGTACTTTCAAAAACACGCGCCTCACCTTGAATGACCACCGGCGAGCCGATCACGTCGTACGGCTGTGGTTTGAAAACATGGATGTTCACTGATTGACTACTGGACGGCACCGGCGTTGTAGTATCGACAGCTGATGGACCATAGACACGACTCAGCCAGATTGAAATACAGAGCACAACTACCAGAATCAAGATCAAAGCAATAGATACAATGTTTAATTTTTTCATATGTAAATTTTTATAACCCTATATTACTCTAAATTATATGAGCCCGTGGTGTTGAGCCTCATACTTGGTCGTTAGTCTCTTGATTTGAAGGGCATTGGCGACAGCACCCCAGACAGCCGGAGGATATGTTGTGTCGACAATAACAACAAAGTTATCTTCATTCTCATTATCATGTACGAGCGTTACCTGGGCCTTTAATATATTCGCTACGGCATTAATTCTAAAATCATCATTAGAACTTATCGGTAAGCCCTCTGTTCTGTTCCATTCAATGAATCCTTTGGGAATCAGTGTACGCGTTTCATCCTCATAAATATCTCCAGCTGCACCCATAACATTAAACTGCGGTGTTACGTCGTACCTGCGGGCGAGAGTAAAAACTCCGTCCTGA
>CAZHOA010000113.1:0-2435 GCA_964534385.1 uncultured Candidatus Saccharibacteria bacterium
CACAACAAAAAACGGCGACAGGCCGTTTTTTGATGTGTGCCCGAGAGCTCGCGTTGAGGAATCGAACGTCGGAGCATGGCCCGGTGAGCTTATCTCTACTCCCGCCCCTTCTCCGCCCTGTCGACGTAATCACCCGTTTGGGTGTTGATGCGAATGACATCGCCCTGATTGATGAATAGCGGTACGTTGATAGCCGCGCCGGTTTCGATGGTGACTTGTTTCACGCCGCCTTGTGCGGTATCGCCCCGGATGGCCGGCGGAGCTTCGGTTACTTTGAATTCCATTTTGATGGGCAGCTCGATATCGATGATAGTGCTATCAAAAAGCATCGCCTGGACGATAGTGTTGGGTTTTAGGAATTTTCTTTGGTCGCCGAGGACCTCGGTCGTCAATTGGAACCGTTTTGAAGGCTCGTTCTCATAAGCAAACCAATATTCATCTCTGTGGGTATACAGGAACTTAACATTTTGCTTCTGAATGTCTGCCTCTGGAAAGGTATCGGACTGAGCAAAATTGTGTTCAATAACTTTGCCATTTAGCAGGTTTCTCATGCGTGTTTGAACAACAGGCCGGCGCTGTTGCATTTTCAGATGATGCGCTTCCAAAACAACCCACGGTTGGCCCTCGTATATGAAATATGTCTTTGGTTTTAAGTCGTTGACTGATAAGCTCATGGTGGAATTAGAAGCTAGAGTAGCATATTGATGCGATAATGTGAAGACATTAAAAGAATAACGAATGCAGAGTGCGGATGACAAGGAAGAAGATGATAGCCGGGATAGTAATGATGCCTATCAGGGCAATCAGAACATAGCTGCGGAGGGATTGGACGATCGTTGACGGCTCGGCTGATGTTGCGAGGTCCTTGTAGAGGAGAGACATAAAGCAAATGCCCAGAGGGATAACAAAAATATAGGTCCAGATTTGCTGGAGAATGGTGATAGTCGGTTGCAAGCCATCAAAATTGCCAACGATGGCAAACGGTGCCATCGATAAGATGCTGATCAGAATAATGGTCAATATCCGTAAACATACAGCCCAGAAACGGCCCTTGATAATGTGCTTGCTCTGAACCAAAGCACGGGTGCCTCTGGCATCGTCGATAATAAGAGCGTACTGACTAAAAAGAAACCAGACGCTAAAGATAATACCCGGTATGATGAGTAGTAGAGAGCCGCCGAGGATGATAAAGCCGCTCAGAAGCGCTATCCATAGATATGATGGCAGAAGTGCGATGGCCTCGCGGATGGTATGGTGCGTGGTGTCGGGTTCTCGTCCGAAAATACGTGTAATGGCAATAACAAAAATACTGTTGAGTAACAGAAAGACTATAATGACAACACCAAAGCGCATCGCGATCATGGGGGTGATATGCTGCTGCGACGGCACGAAATCTAAAGGTATGAGTAGTAGACTGATAATAGCTGACAGCGAAAGCATGCCCAGAGCAGCTGGCAAAACATGCCGATAATTACGTTTAAAATGCGTTACCGTGCTATCGAGCAGTTCGCCTATCGGTAGCAGTGATTGTGTTTTTATCTCAGACATATAGTGTATTATTAGTGTAATCGTATCCGAGCATTATGTAAATTGGACACTATGATTGATCTCGCTATGCCAGTTGAGAAGTTGTCGCATGTAGGTCAGCGTATGGTGGCTAGATTGCGGCGTCTGCATATCTACACGGTCCTGGATCTACTACACCATTTTCCATCACGATATGAAGATTATAGTGAAGTGATCCAGATTGTCGATGTGACTGATCCGGGCGTCTCGGTCAGTATTCGCGGTATGATTACTGATATTGCCTCAACGCAGTCATGGCGGCGCCGTCGGCTCGTCGTGACGCACGCTACCGTCGAAGATGAGAGTGGCAGTATACGTGTTGTGTGGTTTAATCAGCCCTACATCGAGCACTCTCTGGCTGTCGGTACGGTGGTCAGTCTTGCTGGTAAGGTGTCATCTGATCAGCGGGGACTCTACCTATCCAGTCCGACCTATGAACGGCATAGTGCAACGGAGAATCTCAAACATACCGGCCGATTAGTGCCGATATATCCGGAGACGCAAGGTATTACCTCAAAATATTTACGTTTTCTCATAAAGCCGATTTTAGATCAGTTGGACACTGTTCCTGATATGGTGCCGGTTGAATTGTTGGAGCAATACGATCTGCCGGCTATAACGGATGCCTATCGCGGCATTCATTATCCCGAAGTGCTCGCTGAAGCTGAAGCAGCGCGCAAGCGTTTTGCCTTTGAGGAACTATTACTGTTCCAATTACGGGCCTTGGCTGATCGACAGAAATTGGCTTCGATGCCGGCGCCGCTGATTGCATTCGATGAAAAATTGGTTGCTGATTTTGTGCGGCGCTTGCCGTTTAAATTGACAAACGACCAACGCATTGCGACATACGAAATCGTACAGGATATTGC
>CAZHOA010000114.1:0-2410 GCA_964534385.1 uncultured Candidatus Saccharibacteria bacterium
AATCTATAGAGATAAGGAGTTGTATGGACGAAAATCCGTATCGTCTTTTGAAACGCGTGAAACCGGTCACGATAGCGCCGCTCACTGATGCTCGTCTTGCAGACCTGAGCAGAGGCATCGGTTCTAATATTGATTTTCCCAAATATGCCGATGCTGATCCTGGTGAAATTCGCCAACGGCAGACATTATGCCGTTGGCTTTTGGACAACCCGTCAGTGACGCAACACCAATTTTTTAGTGCCCCATTCTATAATGATACGTTGCCCGATAATCCCGATGCGTTCTTAAGGTACGGTCAGAAATTGGACGAACGTATGACTGGTTTCTGGCAACATACGCAATTATTTCAGGAAGCGGCGACGGCGCTCTATCAACTACCGCCGCGTATCGTGTATCTGGTGAACGCATTGCAACGCGAAGGGCACGTTAAATATCTCGAAGAGATGAAACTCAAAGATGAGATCCTGTACGAGATGCGGAAAAATGTAACCTTGCGTGGCATTGTGCGTCTTGGTGGGTGTCTGCGCGACGGAGATACGTTCTCAAATAATTATGATCCTAACCAACAAGCCCGAATAATTATGCGTGAGCCCGGACTGAAAGATATTAGCTGCTACGGTACCTGGCTGCATCACCCGGCAATGGATCCTAAACCGGATACACTACCGGCGATTGTGAAAGTTCTGCAAAAATGTCACTTGCGTGCTTTGGCACGGATGACGCATTCGACCTTGGGTGATTGGAAATTGAACCGGGCGATAAAACCGACGCAGATCAAACGACTGCCTTTGGCCATCGCCGAAGATATAAGGCTCTATTTGAATGGCTTGTTCTCGGTAGAAAACGGTTTCACGATGCGTGCGTCGTTTACTGTTGATGTTGAATATCAATTTGACCAGAACGGTTTGCGTATCCGATTGCTTGATTGGGAGGTGACGTGGAATCGTATATCTGAGGATCGCTCTATTTTCAACATGGACTTTGGGCGGGTAGGCAAGAAGGAGCTCATGCACCAGTGTGCTGGGGCATACAACAAGATCAAAACATCGCGCAATCGCAAAGATGATGATGCCTTTATGAATCAGTGGTTTATGAAGCACAGCGAGTATAGAAACATCAATGCCTACAATGCGACACTGCGATTTGGAAATGCACGTTTCAATGATATTATTGCCAGATTTCAGCAGCGGATTGACCAGATTAAACGATGGCAGGAGGATGTACTCAAGGCCTATGATGATTTAAGAGTTATACAGAAAATGGTTGTGGCGACGCAAAAGTCAAAGGTACCGTACTGTTTCCCGGACATAGTCGACGGTGATAGTGTATGCGAGATTGATCATTGTTATCCGGTACGCGTGCGAACTAGCGATAGGGCACTGCATCCATTTCGCCAGCTGTCTGTTAACGGTCAGATCGTTAATCTCACAGGTCGCAATGGGTCCGGCAAATCAACCTGTATGTTAGCCCTGTTTGATCTGTACATGCTGGCGCAGAATGGTTTGCCTGTCTTTGCTCGTTCAGCTCGTTTAGCACCGCGCAGCCAATTTTTGCTCAGTTTTCTGGATCGTTCCTCGGATCAGAGTACGTTTAAAGCCAAGCTTGAGAAGGACATGTATGTCGTGCAGGTCCTCAAAAAGATCACACCCGAAGAACGTCGTGGAACGCTGGTGATTATTGACGAGCTTGGCTCAGCTACCGATCAGGTGGATGTATTGCGTGTTGCAAAACCATATGTCTCGTGGTTGTCGCATCAGGGTGTTGGCGTCATGATGTCAACGCAGATTTTTGAACTCAGTGAATATATTGAGACTGTCTGTAACGGCCTTAATTTGATTATCAAACCGGATTTTTCCCTGGAGAAAGGGATCGGTACCGGCGAACCATACGAAGTCGCCAAAGAGATGGGTTTCTTCGAACTCATAACATAGTAATCGCTCACTCGAGCGATTTTTTAATTCCCAAAAAGTTGTGTGCTCCTAGAATGTTATCGCATTAAAAAACTGCCTTTGCGGCAGTCACGCATTCATCTAGGTTAAAACATATTTACTAATGGCCGAGGCCAAAAGGAGTACTGCTGTAAGTAGCAAGGCATCGCGATTGATGCTATTGCCCTTAAACAAATCTACGATGATATACAGGATAAGCAGAAGAGATACCCCATAAAGAATTAGAGAGATTATCGATGCCATCAGTAACATGATCTATGCCTCTTTTCTATCTGTGCATTCTCGTAGTCGGTGTGGCCTGGGTCCAGCGCGTATACAGGAACCCAAGACATGGCGGTTGATAGGTTTTGGATGTGTCCGTGCCCTGAGTCGTGTTAGTTAACTCGGGATGTTTTTGTTCTTCTTGCTGATTTGGCTTTTGAGCCGCGTCCGGACTATAGCTGCGCTTTATTAACATTTTA
>CAZHOA010000115.1:0-2344 GCA_964534385.1 uncultured Candidatus Saccharibacteria bacterium
AATACGGCTGTGGCAGATGGCGCCCAATCCATAGGCTTTGCCATACCTATCAATTATGTGAAAGACGTACTCCCCCAATTGAGTCAAGGGAAAAAGGTTGGCACCGGATGGATCGGAGCGCTCGTCACAAAACCGCTTGCCGAGGATTATGAAATGTGGCAGATTCCCCGATTGCTCGGCGTCATTGTGACGCAGATCATTCCCAAAAGTCCGGCGGACACCGCGGGACTTTTGCGTAATGATTTTATCACCGATGTAAACATGAATCCCGTCACAAATCCGCAACAGTTTCTCTGGGTCATACGCAATGCCAAAGACAGCGTGAAGCTCAGGCTCTGGCGCGCAGGAAAAGAACTTACCCTTTCCGTGCAGATCATTCCCGAGCCAAAACCCGATCCAAAAAATCCTGCGGCCCCTCCGGCTCCTCCGCTAGTACCAGGAAGCCCATAAAGAGTACTTTTGAAAATAAAAATATCCCGCATCAGACTTGGTTCTCCAAGCTGATGCGGGATTTTTATTTTTTACAAACGTATGATTGACCCGAGCAGAAGGGCCAGCGACACCACAAAACCGACGGCAAACCATGCGGCAATGCTCCGGTATGTTACCTTTGAGCTAATCGCGGCGATCTTGCGGGCTTCTGTGATTGACGAACTTATTTTTTGCTGCAGATTCTCATCGTGCTTTTCGGTAAAAATAAGTTTCCCAAGGAATCGCGCAGCGATATCCTTGAGATACCAAATATCCGGACGAGAAAAGATATATGACCCATCATCTTTGACGGCAAATCCTTGAAAATGGCCGGCATGATCATATTCGGGGATGCGCAATGGTTCTGTATCGTCTCCAACTGCCACAAGAAACGTTATTACGCGCCGCTTCAATCCAGAAAACAATTCAAGAGAAGAGACAAGCTGCTTGGCCAATTCATTCTCATCTCCCTCCGGTTCTCCGTCCGTAAAAATTACTATAACAACCGTACAGGAATCTTTCTCGGGAAGAACTGAAAACCATTTTCCGATGGCTGCCGGAATATCGGATCCTGATCTCCCGTGCACGGACACATATGATTCGTTAATATAATGGAGTCGGGTGAAAAAAAGTGTCCGATCACTCGTCCATTGCGAAGAAAATATTTCGGGAGTTCCGGCAAATGCCATGAGATTCAGGCGATCTCCGGAAGGAAATGACTCCGCCAAAGATTTGATTTCCGCGAGCGCCCGCCCTAGCCGCGTCTGCTTTGCTCCGCGGCGCTCGGGCGCTAACATTGAAAACGATGCATCAACACTGATCCCGATGCACGCGCCCGTATATTCAACATCAGGCACCAGCACTTTCCGTTGCGGATCGCTCGCTGCCAGTATGCCGCAGAGCGTGACAATGCCTGCCAATAGTGCCACTGCCCATGTCCATGAAAAAAAATCCGGCTTGCGCGATTCCCGTAGACGCACCGACGATACATGCGCCCGGTAGCGCACCGCAAACCACCACATCCCTATACCCATGACTATGCTAGATGCAACGCCAATCAATGCAAGTGTTGAGTGCGCCCATACGAGACTCCCTGTCAGATCTGTCACGAACTGCATTTAATACCCCTTTCGCATCATACCCCCGCCCTCTTTGGATTCACCTTGGTTCTTTTCAAACGTACCAGATCCGCGATGCGGGCCTGAATCTTTCTTTTCCCCATCGGTATTTTCTTCCATGATTTTCAGCCACTCAAGCGATTTTTTCGCAAGCACGTCATCGGAATTGAGCAGCAGCCCCTGTTCAAAGTAGGCAATCGCCGCATTGATGGAGCGCTTCTGCCGGATAACCATCAAAGCATTTGCCTGCCGGAACAGGATTTCCGCGCCTAACTGTCTACACACAATCGCACCGAATCTCCGGCTCATACATGCCTCACGGCTTTCCTGCAGATAACGAATCGCCTGCCCATATTCGCCTTTTTCAATGGCAATCGTCCCGCGCAGCAATCGCTCGTAGGGGTCTGGCCAATTGCTCCATGCCCGCACCCGTGCAAGTATGAGCGAATCAAGAGTTGCAATCGTGGCATCCGCATGCGCGACGCCATGCTCCATGAGCATCAGGTAACTTCGGTCAAGCACAATACGTTCCCATTCGAGTTCATCTTTGAGTACAAATAAGCATGCGCTTGCAATTACGCATATGCACACACACAGGATATAACCCACACGCATCATGCGCGATACCTTCATATCTTTTTCTCCTCTTTTTTACTATGCGGTATATAACGCAGAGTATTGCTGAAAAAACCAAAGATTGCCCCACCATGCAGGCCCACCCATATTGCTATGAACAACAGTGCGCATATAGTCGC
>CAZHOA010000116.1:0-2341 GCA_964534385.1 uncultured Candidatus Saccharibacteria bacterium
TGGCACTGATCCGGTACGCTATTTCCTGCTGCGTGAGATTTCATCAACAGAAGACGGTGATTTCTCATATAAAAAACTTGAAGACCGCTATAATGGCGACTTGGCCCACAATCTTGGCAATCTGGTTAGTCGTGTCGCCACACTGATCCAGACGAAGCTCGAAGGCGAGTTGATTTTTGAACAACGCTATTGCGATCAAAGCGTCCAACAAAAGATAGAGCAGACCCGTGTTGCTATCGATCAGTACATTGCCGCGTTTAAATTACACGAAGCTGTTGCGACGTTATGGCAGCTCCTGACATTTGCGAACGGGTACATCGATGAACACGCACCGTGGGCTGAAGTCCATGGTGATCATCTATTGACGACGTTGACCAGCATGACGGTTTTGATTGTGGAAGCTGCTCGTTTGCTGTTGCCGTTTATGCCCGGGACTGCCGAGAAGATTGGTAGAATTTTCGGCGCTGATCCAACGAAACCGATCCAAGAATCGGTTCGGTTTCGGGTTATTGATGTTGTGGCTTTGTTCCCGCGGTTGTAATTTCCGCACTACGGTAGAAAATAATGAATTACTCCCTTCCCTGCACCACACGAAATCGCCTAGCGGCGATTTCGTGTTCCGTCACAATCGTGGATTCGGTTCGCAGTGAAGAAAAATTATACTGCGAACCGACCCTGCAATCCACTATTATGGCGGTGCGAGGAAGGGAGTAACTCATTATTTTTCTATAAAGCATAGCTACCCTAATATTTAATGTCACCACTATGTCCTACACATTCATTGACACCCATACACACCCGCAGATGCGGCAATATGATCAGGATCGGAGCGAGGTGATGCGTCGTGCTCAGGAAGCTGGTGTCGCTATGATTTGTGTTGGCGTTGATCTGGAATCATCGCACCAGGCCATTGCTTTGGCCAATGAGCATGATGGCGTTTGGGCTTCGGTTGGGTTGCATCCAAATGACAATCTCCAGGAAATATATGACCAGCAGGCGTATGCGCAGCTGGCTGAAGATGGCAGTGTGGTCGCGATCGGTGAGATCGGCCTGGACTATTATCGTACACCGGACAAGGAGCAGCAGATCATCCAACGGCAGCGTTTCGAGCAGCAACTGCAACTAGCCGAGCTAACGGGCAAACCGTGTATTATTCACTGTCGCGAGGCGCATACTGATATGCGGGCGATGTTGCATGGTCGGGTAGTGTGGGGTGTGATTCATAGTTTTACCGGCACGTGGCCGGATGCACAGCGGTATCTTGAGCTGGGCTTTTGTCTCGGTTTCAATGGGATTATCACATTTGCGCGACAATATGATGAAATCGTCAGACAGATTCCGCTTGAACGTCTCTTCCTTGAAACCGACGCCCCGTTTTTGACCCCGTTACCCTACCGCGGTAAACGCAATGAATCGTCATATTTACCCCATATTGCTCAAAAAATAGCCGAATTGCGCGGCATCACTGTCCAAGAAGTCGCCCAACAGACCACTAAGAATGCCAAGGCTTTGTTCGGGTTGGTGTAGGATACCCGTAGCAATGTAATTTGACATTTAATTTAAAATGATGTATAATTAGGTTTAGAATTTTTAACTATTTTAGGAGGAATTAGGATGCCTCAAGAATCAGTCAAGAATCACGTTGATGTTGCCTTCGCCCTGCTTAAGGGCAAGATAGTTGAGCGTGGTGTTCGTGCATTCGAATCCATTACGGATTCAATAGATCATTTCATGAGAGTTGATGCTGAAGTGGCGATGGAAGTCGCCGATCAACTCATAAGGTTTGTGGGTAATCCCGATATCCAGGAATATCGAGATTTTAAATCTGAACTCAAAAATCTGAGATCGATGGCTGCTGCCATTATCAGGGCACATCCAGAAAGTTATGATACGGCAGCTCAGGAGAGAGCTGCTAGATTCTGAAAAAAGTGAAGCCGGAATACGGCTTCTTTATTTTTAAAGCTTTTTTGTTATAATAAGTACTAAACTATGAAGCAATACACTCCACACAAGAGCGAGCTCAAGTGGCAGAAGGAATGGGAAAAGCAAGAGCTGTACAGAACCCAAGATCAGGTGGCGGGCAAGCCGAACTTTTATTGTCTTTCAGAGTTGCCATACACGTCAGGCAATTTACACGTTGGTCACTGGGATGCATTCGCGGTGCCGGATATTTTTGTGCGGTATATGCGCATGAAAGGTTTCAATGTGTTGTACCCGATTGGTTTCGATGCTTTTGGTTTGCCGGCTGAAAATGCGGCGATTAAGAACAACCTTCAGCCCCGAGACTGGACTGAAAAGAACATCGCCTACATGACCAAGCAGCTCAAGCGCCTGGGCGCTG
>CAZHOA010000117.1:0-2236 GCA_964534385.1 uncultured Candidatus Saccharibacteria bacterium
CTCAACGTACAGATGTACCGAATAATAGCATTAAATTATATATATGTCAAAATTTTGGGCCGTGGAAAAATATCATCCGCCGTGCTCGGAGCAAATATAAAAGCCCGGAGATGATCTCGGGGCTTTGAGACTTGGTCGCGACTTTATTTCTCGGCTGGCGGTCGGCCGGAAGAGTGAAATTGTTTGATCAGCTCTTCGTCTGACATCTGTCGCAGATTTTCGCGAATTGTTTGGGCCTGGCTTCTATTCACGACCTGCTCCGTATTTGTCTTGGCCTGTTCGCGTACATTTGATTGCGCAGCCGTACTTTGGAGCGGCAATGACAGATTCTCAAACTCACGCAACGATTCCACATCGGTACCGCTGGCGATGTAACTGATCGTCACATGATCACCGATGTGAGTGAGGCGGAGTTTTGGCGATAGCGTACCGCTGGCATTGCTTGTGGTAAATATGTGCGGGACGCCATCGATATGCAGATAGAATATAGTATTGCCGTTCTGCGTCTCTGCAAAGAACCGATCGACCTTGCCCTCTAGCTGACTGACTTTCTGAGTCAGGTCGGGCGCAATCTGATGTCCCGATTGTGCCAATGAGGCTTGATATTTTTCATAAGCCTCTATCTGATTGGCGCCGAAGGCCATGATCTGCACGTTCTTGACATCAACAAAACCAATGCCTTGATACGCATTGATGTCGTTCAACATCGGTACGATCGCCGTCATCACGCCGGCGATGTTGTAGATCTGCGGCGTGACACCATGCAAATGGCGAAACTGGACATCCTGATGCTTGTTGATAGCCGCCAAAATTGCGCTGTCAGTAGAGCCACCTGACACTTCGTAGTAGGTGCTTTTCCCAGTATGGGTGTTGGTATAATACAACCCCACAAGTGAAGTATCGGTCGATGCCGCTGTCATGCCGGTTACCCAGTAGAGCTCTCCATCGGAGCCAAATACCATGTTGCTTTTTTCGGGCATCGTAAGATCTTTACGCCCTCCGATGCCAAGCAGGCTCACGGTATTCCAATAGTCGCCTGTCGGATACATACCACGATAGCCGAGATTTTCTTGTAGGACTTCGGCAGGAATGACCCGATCAGCCCACGGTTCGATAGAGCCAAGCTGTTGCGGTTTAATATCACCTGATACCGGATCGACAATCAGAACCCCGGTTACTTTTTTGCCGTCCCAACCATTCACAGCATTTTCGAAGGTTGTGACGACATACCAGAATTTCCCATTGTCATCGATTTCGGGCGTGAAATCCATCAATCCGGTGTTCGCATAACCATGCGTCCACAGGTGTCGCTCGAGATTGAATTCCCAACACGATCCTGGAGTGTAGACGAGCTCTTGTCCTTCGGGAAAACGGATGAGCTCGGCTTGCATGGCGCTGTCTTCGCCGCTTACCCGTATGTATGCAGGTACCTTCCTGGTGTGGCGCCATGTTGACCAGCCCTGGTGATCTAAAGATACAATATACCAGAATTTTTTATCGATCTTCTGCAATGGCATCGGATCGACGATTTTAAACTGACTCCCGATAGCTCCGGCTTGGCCGAGTGCCTGCTGTGCCATATAGTAGGCATTGTCGGTTGAATTGACGCGGAGATGTTCCGGGCTTTTGGGCTGGATATCATCGGTCCATGCCCGTTGTTCAACTGTTCCGAGAAGCTGACTGTATTGAGCGGCGTTCATCATTTCTGAACCGCGCACAAACCCGGTGACCATGAACATGACCGTCAGGGTGATCGGGAAAATGATCACATATCCTAATCTGTCCTGGATGGTAACTGCACCAAGTGTGCTCGCTATCCAGGCTATCCAGACCAACGTGCTCACGCTCCCCCACCACGGTTTGTAGAGGGCTGGTGGATCTGTGTAGTAGATCCATGTGAAAGCGAGGACACCGAGGAGAAATAGAACTATCGCTAGTTTAATTTTGGTATTCCTATCATCTGTGTGATAGCTTGATTTCGGTTTATCCAGAAAGATTGAAGCCACGAGGGGAATGATCCCCAAAAGACTCGTCAGAAAAGCAAGCAGAAAAAACATAGATTAACTCCTTTGTATTGATTCAATTTAGAAAGGAACTTTCACAAATTCCGTGAAATACGTTTAGGAAATGAAGAGCAGGATATCATCTCTAGTAGATTCTATATCTATTTTCCAATCAGTATAGCGTTTCCTGATTTCTCCTAGGACTTTCGCATGCGGATAGTGATCAAGTACTA
>CAZHOA010000118.1:0-2194 GCA_964534385.1 uncultured Candidatus Saccharibacteria bacterium
TAATATGAATCAGTTCTAAAAAATGTTAAAAATAAGGAGATAAGATATGTATATAGTACTAGCTAGAGAAACTGCCAATGGTTCTATGGAATATAGAGTCGTGGACGCGGACAATGATCAGTACGTCGTGGACAGCGATCTCACCAGGACTGAAGCTCGACAAGTGCTGATTAATCTAGCGCTGAGGAAAATCGAAAAAGATATTAATTTCCAGCTCGAACAGGCGGAGACACGAGGCACATCGTCAGGTGGCGGTGGCTCGCGTTCACTCGATGCGCCATTTCCGGAACTTGGCATATCAAAGCCAAAGTCAAGATAGATCGGTTCATAATTTCATCACAGACTCCCTTGAGAGTCTGTTTTATATTGCCAGCCCGCTGAACAATGCCTTCTGTTTACCTTCTTCGCATTAGCTGCACATTTTAATAAAAAAAGCCGTTACTTCTGTAACGACTCGTTGATATATTTTGTTTCGATTTTAAGATCATTGAGGGTGAGATAATAATTTATCTTAACACCCTCATCGGCGTAGTGTTTGATCGCCTCGCTCAAGAGTACGACGGTGAGATCGATCAGGTTGCGTGCCAAGGGATAGTCGCACGGATCGGCGCCGCCATCGCGGGGGACGCGATAACATTCATTCCAGACAACTTCAGCATAGCCATCGCCGCTCATACCGGCATGGACGCAGGCAATACTGCGCTCGGCACAATAGTGCTGTATAGCTAGGCGTGCGGCATGATTGTCGAAGACGTCAACAACTAAACCTTTCTTGATTATGTTGCCGATATTTTTTTCTGTGAGATTTGTTTGTACGGGTGTGATCACAACCTGGGCGGCGTACTTTCTGTATAGAACATTTTGCAATGCTTTGACCTTGTATAATCCGATCTCCTGGATGTTGTATGGTTGGGTGCCAATATTGCGTTGCTCAACGCGGTCCCGATCGATGATCGTGGCTGTACGGAAGCCATGGGCCGGCAGATTGAGCATGAGATTGCCACCAATTGAGCCAGCGCCGCAGGTTGTGAGGTGTGTACCTCCGCGTCGCTCGATACGCTTTGCCCCGGCAAACACTGCCTCGTGTGCAATAAGACTGCGCAGATCGGTCATATTATCTCCTCCGCCAGAAAAGCGTGTTGCGGGCAAGGATTGCCGGAATCTCGTACCAGTTTTCCTTGCTGTGAAACACCCATACTCTGTATTCAGATCGTGACGCAATGACGCACAAGAGCGGCTTACCAAAGCAGCTTACCCAGCCGGCCATGGTGCGGATATCGCGGTCGCTGGGCGAGACTCCGAATTGATGTGGGTGCGTGTGGTAAAATCCAACAATGTCACCCTTGGTTTCTTCGCGCTTCAGGACGCGTTGAGCGTCAAATTCGACAGATACCGGCGTTGCTTCGATGATTGCCACATTGTCCAGAAAGCGGCCGATACCAAAACCATAATACTCATAGCCTATAATGCACTGGAATGTTTCATCTTCCAGTGAACTGTAGAGGTCATCGTCGCGTTTCATTAAGCTCTCGTGTAGAGCATCGTTAGTATACAAGCTCTCGTTTTGCTCATTCATAATCTTCCTCCTCATTCTGTGTGACTGATAGCGGTCTTTCTGACTCGCGCATGACCGATGCCAGTGATTGTAGGTCAAAGTTTCTGTCATGGCCGTCAAGACAAATACCGGCTATAAGGACAGTCAATTTGGGATCTTTGGCGATGACGGATGTGTACGTTAGGTGTTCAGTGCGCCATGTGACGAGTATATCTTCATCACGTTGGATGAATCGCTCAAGGATGCCGCCGGAATATGCGAGTGCCGTGCGGAGCTTGTCCTCCAGTTTCAGCACAGTCTTAGCTTTTTCGCCTTGCAGGGCGTAGCTATAGGCAAACCGGTGCTGTGGCGTAAGACCGCTCAGTGTGGCGATGTCTGATATGTCTCTGCCTGTTTGCGAAGCTTGTCGTAAGTGATCACTGATGCGAGGGTCGCTTCTTAAGTCGGTTTCTTCAAACCATAGATGTATACCATCAAAGCGAGTGACCACTTGTTCGAAGCGTTCGACATTTTCCGCGAAGTAGATTTTGGCCAGAAGACCTATGCTGTCAAAGCGCTGCTGTTGGTCACTGGAATGTGCCGGACAAGATAACAAAAAATTTTTCTTCGAAATGACGAACGAACTCCCCAACCCCGTCA
>CAZHOA010000119.1:0-2179 GCA_964534385.1 uncultured Candidatus Saccharibacteria bacterium
TAGAATCTTGTTCGCTATCTACGCACAAAATGCAGAACCGACTAGCTAACACAACTTTTTCAACTTCGAAGGCTTCTTGATGGCCATAAACCAGTTCGAGGCATCTTCATCCCACCAATTTTTGAGAAAATAGTCCAAAGAATAGCTGTGGTTACCGCCAAACCATGTATCATGGAAATAGATACGCTGCTGGTTCACTTTGGTGACAATTGAATAGTGGCTTTCCTGATAAAAAGGTATCCAATACGTGACCAGGACCCAATGGTTGTCCAAATGTTTTTTGATATCGTTAATTTTGCCGTTCTCTTTCATGACAAATCGGATGTTGTGGCGGCGAAAGACCTTGATCAAACCCCGATTATCAGTACCCGCCCTGGTTGTCCCCAGCTCCTTACGCAGCTGACGCACCGGCTTCTGAATGCCAAAAGCATGCAATACAGTACGTACCACAGCCGGTCCGCATGACCAGCCGTCTTTCTGTTTATAGGTGTAGCGGAGCAATTGCATAGCAGCAGTCTAAACCAACTCAGATCAACAAATCAACTTTGACATAAAATGTATTAAAATCTATAATATATCCAGCTGTTATTCAAAGAAGGAGGCATTATGAACTACGGACTGATGCGTGAATCGCGGGAGAGTCTCGAGCACGAGCAACGGGAATTTGAAGATAAGATCACAACTGTTCGGAATGCGTTGAACATCGGCGGTGTCATATCTTTTTTTATATTTTTTGCCGCGTTTCTATTTCCATTCAAAAGCATCATGATACCGTTGACTGTCGGTATCATATTATTCAACGGAACCCAATTGATCTTTCTAATTTTATACGCACTGAAAAGAAAACGGCTACAACAAAAACTAGAGCTCTATCCGTAAGTACCAAGGGCGCACACGCCCTTTTTTATTTTACCCGAGCCGGATACATACCTTCCTTGCGCTGTCAATGATTGATAACACCTTGACTCTAAACACATTACCTCATCTTTTGGAGTCGGTATTCATTATCATATGGACTAGTACACCCTATTGATTTTTTTATAAGAATATGCTCATTATTATATGTGGTGATATATTCTTGAATTCAGGAGGCTTTATATGAGACAAAATCTAGGGGACGCCTTGCTATATCGTTTGACAATCGAAGGCTATTCCGCTGAAGAGATAGATTATATGGCTAACACTTCTGCTATCCATAAAAGAATATTGAAATTAATTGCAGAAGAAAAAGCTAATAAACCAGTGGCATATCTTATGCATCCTGGATATAGTAGACTTTGGCAGAGATCATATCTGAATGATCTTTTTTACCTCACAGAAGACACCCCACTTGATGCAGTAATGTTTAGTCCCGAAAAGTTTGAGCTGTACAAACCTACTAAACACGATATGCACTACTCGCTGTATTATCACGAAATCTTGACGAAACAGCTTGCGCGTCTAACGCCACTAAACGCTGATTTCCTTGATTATTTCTTAGATCATCCTCATCTAATTCCCGAAGAATGGTCAAGATATAACGTATACTTTTTTGGTACCATATATGTACATAGAGGAGGGCCGCATGCAATTAGAGAAAGGGCAATAAGATATTTAAAATTCTCACGCGATTGGTATTCTAGATTTAGTCTTTTGGACAGCGACATATCCGACTCAAATGATAGAGTAGCAATTTTAAGATAAAAATAGATTGCCTGTAACAAAGTCAGGCACCACCACGAGAGTTAACATGCTATGGATAGGATCGCTCAAAGGCGATCTTTTTTGTTCGCCTTTGTGATCAGGGTACTATCATGGATATGGGTTAAATCTTTCGTGATTATATTGACAATACATCAGATACAATCTAATCTGAGAAATCTGAACTTTGACACGAGGTGAAAAATGACAAGACAAAAACCGAAACGATATATCGGAGTTACTGGTTTCATGCATCGCCATGAAGTCCAGCAGCTTATGAATGCTCTGGATCCAATGGATCACGAGAAGCTATCGATCATGATTGGTATACTTGTGAGCAGTAAAACGCTACTCCACGAACAAAACAAATGGTCGAATCGATATCCATCGACAGATGCGTTGGGAAATATTTTTATTGCTCATCCCGCTTGTTTTAATGTAGTGCATTTTCATTCTGATTATCCGAATGATTTTGATCTTGAGCTCATAGAGACCTGGG
>CAZHOA010000120.1:0-2174 GCA_964534385.1 uncultured Candidatus Saccharibacteria bacterium
CCGAAGCGATAACTATGCTGATGGATTGACCGGCATGGTTGTGGACGAATGATTGAACAGCTTGGGTGTCATGAACAGCAACGGTATCGTTTGTACTTTGGAGCGAGATAATCTCATCAAGCACACGCAATCCAGCTATATCAGCGGGACTTTTGGGTACTACTTGAACGATTTGGACTTTAGGATCATAGGCTTTTTGATTATCGCCTTCCAGAATGCCAACGCGAAGGCCGAATGTATTGACGATTATTAACAAGACCGCCGCTAACAGGACATTCATAACGACTCCGGCCAGAATCACGCGAATACGTTGAAACATTGTGCCTCGACTGAAACTGCGCGGATCATCTGGTTTATCGCCGTCTTCGCCCAAAATTTTGACAAAACCACCAAACGGTATCCAATTTAAAGAGTAATATGTCTCACCGCGTTTGAGGCTCCATAAACGCGGCGGGAAACCAAAACCAAACTCCTCGACTTTCATGCCGGCACGCTTAGCCATCACAAAATGCCCCAATTCATGAACAAAAACAAGAATACTCAAAACGATTATAAAAATAATGACCGTCATGTATTTAAAGATAGCATGTCTGTTGTAATTTGTCAGTTGTTAGGTATACTTGGGTTAGTTTCGTGTGGAGGTGCAGTGAAATGTCCGATAATGAAGAACATTTAAAAAAGACCAGAAAGAATTTAGATGATATTGAGCGCGATATTGATAAGGCAAAACAACATACTGGCGATATCGAACGTTCAATCGATAGGTTTAACCGCGCAAAACAGGCAGTCAGGGATGGCAGGCGACCCGATGCTAAAGAAACTATCAATGCTACCGATCCTGATAGAATTAGGGAACAAGCTGAGGCAATCTCAGAAAAATTTCACGAGTTAGCGGATAGATATAAAGCTATCGCTGACGGACTGCCCATTGAAAATACAAAAGGCAAACGCGATGCTATGGAGAAATCCAGATTGGCGAATCAAAAAAATAAAGACGTCAAGGAGATGGACTAGTTCATGAGCTCTGTTTCTTTTTTTGATTCGATGGCCTTGAGCTGGTTATTGAAATCATCGACGAGTTTTTGGAGATTGTCCTTGGATGTGAATTTATCATCCTCGGTTATCTCCGATTTTTTTTCCATTTTTTGAATTTCATTCCAGGTGTTTTCTCTAATTTGACGAACCTTGATACGTGCCTCTTCTGTTTTATGGTTTAAATTTTTGATGAATTCTTTGCGGCGTTCTTCACTGAGTTGGGGCATGTGGAGACGGACTGCCTGGCCATCGACAACCGGATTGATGCCGAGCGTGCTTTTCTGGAGGGCACCGCTAATCGCTTCCAGGCTATTTTTGTCCCACGGTTGAATGACCAGTGTGCGTGGTTCGGGCACGGTGATAGAAGCCAGTTCCTTTATATGTAATTTCTGGTCATAATAGTCGACAATAATATCTTCAACCAATGATGGTGTGGCACGGCCGGTGCGGATAGTAGCGATATCTTTTTTATAAAAATCTAAAATGCCGTTGAGCTCTTGTTTTGTTTTTTCGAAGAGAGACGGAAGCGTCATAAGGTAAGTACAAACTGCTCGAACAGCAGTCTATGATTATACTGCGAATACTGCATCATACTACCAAGAAAAGCTAGATTTTTCAAGAGTGTAGCATGGCCGGCGTGCTGTCTGCGGCTGTGAATGTACAGCAACCAATAGAGTATTTTGTGTGATAGGTTTGTGTTTTGTTCCAACTGCTGCTGAACATATTGGAAACGCTGGCTAATGGGTGATGAGCGCAGCATTGCCAGTTCCCGGAGTGCAGTCTTAATGTCGCTGTAATTTTGCTGGTGAAGTAACGCCATCAACAATCCCAGCTTACCATGCGCAAAATCAGCGAGAAAGATTTGTTGATCGTGCGATAGCGTGGTGGATCGTAGGAATGTAGCGATATCTTCATGTGAGTGTGCTGGAAAATATACATCCTGACACCGCGAGCGTACGGTATCCAAGAGTACCTGTGGATAATGACTGATCAGGAACAGGATGGCTGTCGCATGTGGTTCTTCTAAGATTTTCAGTAATGCATTTTGAGCCTCCACAGTCATTGTATGAGCATTATCAATCAAGGTAATCGAATAGGCATGCCGATAGGGTTTATGGCTCAAAAAGTTTTTTAAATCA
>CAZHOA010000121.1:0-2168 GCA_964534385.1 uncultured Candidatus Saccharibacteria bacterium
CGTGAATGCCTGATCGATGCCACCGTTATAGATGCAGCCCGAAGAAATCTGTATCGGATAGGCACCGGCGTCTAACGCAGCCAGCATGACGTTCATAGCTCCAGCCACGTTGATTTTGACCGTCTCTGCTTTGTGATCCTCACACCAGTCTATGGTCGGATATGCTTTAGCACCGGCGAAATTTATCACGACATCTGGTCTCATGGAATTAAAAACAGCTTGTATGTTTTGATAATCCGCTACATCAACTCGCGCATCAAAAATCTCAAAGCCACGGGCACGGAAATGCGCCGAACAACGCTGCCCCAAAAAACCAGAACCGCCCACAATATATATCTTCATAAGCTTATCTCTACAATCCCCACGCCTGCCAACTTTCAGGGAATTGCAGTCCTAATGTTCGAATATACACAATGATCTGACCATTTTTTGAATAAAATCCCAGTCCTTAATGTGTTTCTCAATGCCTTTATTCATAATCGGAAACTTTGATAGTGGTGCTCGGGGTGGGACTCGAACCCACACGGGATTGCTCCCACATCATTTTAAGTGATGCGTGTATACCATTCCACCACCCGAGCAAGATTTACACAAATGTCTTTTTTAAATTTTTATTTCGATTACGCCCTCTATGTGTAGGTTGAAGACTGTGGCAATTGGGACACAGAACTCTCAGGTTCTGAATTCTATTATCGTGCCGGTTACCATTTATATGGTCTAACTCTAAAGGCAAATATCCATCTAGTGATAACTTTGCCCAACCGCACTCCTCACATTTTTTATCTTTCAACCCCGCTTGGAATAATCGATTTTTTAATTTAAAACTTTGGTAAGTACTATTTTCTATTAAAATTTCTCCCAAAGATAGGTGGAACTTGCCGAATCCTTTTAAGCCTTTATTCCACGCCATACCTTTGAAATGCGACGTCTCGATACTATACTCTCGAACATATTTTTTTAGTTGATCATAATTTCCCCCCGCCTCTCGTAAAGAAAGTTTTTTTAAAATCTGCCTATAGCTGGTAGAAGTTTTTACAGCTTCCTTTAATTGTTCAACTGTCCACGTACGTTTCTTGCCCATGCCTTTATAATATCAATAGGCAAACGGTAAGTAAAATAAATTATTAACAGTCTTCCAATTGAGGCGCGGGGGAGAATTGAACTCCCGTATAAGAGTTTTGCAGACTCCTGCCTTACCACTTGGCTACCGCGCCTTTTTTTTGATAGAACGTCTCTATTTTACTACATCTTCCAATATTTTCTCAATATGCGCGGCTTGTTTCTCGGTCTCATCGAGCTTAAAGGTAATCTTCGGAATTTTGCGCATGACCAGGCGTTTATTCAAAACTTGCTGCAGATGATAGATCTGGTCTTTTAATGCCTGGAGAACCATTTTCATTTTCTGCTCAGGCAATATCGACAACCAAACAGTCGCATGCTCAAGCGTGCGAGATGTCATGACCCGTGTAATGGTTAAAAAAATATCTTCCTCAGTATCAAAATCTTCTTTGAGAATACGGGATAGCTCCACCATAAGCAGCTCATTGATTTTATCAAGACGCGCGACTGGCATATGATTAAAGAGTGCGTTTAATCTGCTCTTCCTGATATATATCCAAGGTATCGCCGGGACTAATCGTCATAGGACGCAAACCCTCAAAGCTCAAAATATCGAAACGGACACCCAGCTCAAGTCCCTCGGCCACTTCCGCCGTGTCAATCTTATTGTGCTGCACCTGTCCAAGCCGGCCGTGCATAATGACACTGCTATTGCGTAACACATCTGCTAATGCGCCGCGCACTGCTTTGCCCTGAATGACCTTGCCGCCGATGATTTGAGTCTTTCCCTCGGCACGGAAAAAAGCCAAAACGCGTATCTTGCCCCGCGGAATGCGATTTACGATCGGATCCAAGAGCTCGGCCATGCGTTCACGCACCGTCTGCACTAATTCATAGATAATATCAAATGTGAGCACATCAACATGTTCACGTTCGGCTATTTGTTTGATTGCATCTTTGTAGTCGACATGAAAACCAACCACGCTAGCTCCGGTTGTCTTGGCATTTTGGATGTCTGCTACGCCAATCTCACCGACGCCGTAATTAATCACGCGATACATGACTTCCTCCGAATGGATCGTGCGCAACACCTGATCTATAGCCTCGAG
>CAZHOA010000122.1:0-2137 GCA_964534385.1 uncultured Candidatus Saccharibacteria bacterium
ATGAAGTCAAAGCCATCCGCAAAGGCAAGGCCTCGCTCAAAGGCACCTATGTTCGCATCATCAATCAGGAAGCATGGCTTATCGGTGCCACGATCGCTCCCTACCAGACAGGTAATGTACCTCTTGATTACGACGAGCACCGAAACCGCAAATTACTCTTAAAAAAATCCGAGCTATACTCCCTGATCGGCATCTCAGAAACGAAGGGCATTACGCTCATACCCATCAAATTATTCGATGCTCACGGCCTCATCAAGCTGCAATTTGGCATCGCCCGGGGCAAAAAGAAAATAGACAAGCGCGAGTCCATCACACAACGCGATACCAATCGTTCACTTGAACGCCACATAAAACAACGCTCGTGAGCTTAGAGCCCATCAGATAACCCCGTATTCGGCTCAAACTCCTCAGCTTTGGCTGCGAGCCTTCAGAAATTTCCTCTCCATAGTATAGACTATGCTTCATAAATTTCTTCGACTCTCGCTCAAAGCTGAAGAAGTTTGATCTCGAAAGAGGGTTATTTGATGGACTCTTACGTTTGTCCTCAAACCCAAACTGCATTATACTCGTCATACTGTACGTAGAAACTTGAAAAAATGAGGTGTATATATAATGCACAAAAAGACCATTCGGCCTCTGAATATTGTATGCTTTGGCGGCGGCACCGGTCTATCGACACTTTTAAGCAGTTTAAAACGCAACCCATGGCTGCACATTACGGCAATTGTTACGATGTTCGATAGCGGCGGTAGTTCCGGCAAACTCCGCGACGAACACGGCATCTTACCGCCGGGTGATATCCAGAAAGCAATCGTTGCCCTCGCCGACCAAAAATATGAGTCATTCGTTCGCGATATCTTTTTAACGCGCACCAAAGACGGCCATAGCGGCGGTAATTTGATGCTGTTCGGTTCCGAGGGTGTATATCAAGATTACACCACAGCCATTGAGCAATTTTCACATCTCCTCAAAATACGCGGCCGAGTATTACCAATCGCCCTGACACCCAGTGATCTCTGCGCAAAGACACATCAGAACACCAATATCCGCAAAGAAACTCGGATCGACGAAGCGCTGCAAGCCGGTCACGAAATTAAACACCTCACCTTAGATCCGCCGGTACTCGCTAATCCTCAAGCACTCAACGCCATGAGCAAGGCCGATGCCATCTGCATCGGACCCGGCAGTTTTTATACCAGCATCCTCCCCAACTTATTACCGGAAGGTATTAAAGCAACTCTCACCAAAACGCGAGCACCCATTATGTTCATAATGAACCTCCTCACCGAGGGCAAAGGCATGCGCCGAGCAAACGCCCGAACCCTCACCGCCACGCTAGAGTCGTACATCGGCAAATCGGTTGACTATATCATCGTAAACTCAGCGCAGCCAACAACCAACCGATTAAAAACCTACGCCCACAAAGAACACAAATTTCCGATTGACTACAAAGACATCATGCACGATCCCAGATATATCGTTGCCCCGCTCTGGACCAACGGCCGCTATGCCCGTCACGATCCCGATCGCCTATCATCGCTTATTTATGCTGTACTTTTTACCAACCTAACAAAAAAGCCTTAAAAGAGGACTTTTTTTAATTTGAACACCCGTTTTGATCTTAAACAATTTTTGTGCTATAATACGGGCAGTGGTTAGCCCATTCCCGCAGTGTTTTTGATATATTTAGCTTATCCAATATGTCATATCGAAAGCAATGCGGGGATGCCAGGCTTTGATGGTTATACTCCCATTATGGATGCACGTAGAGTTCGCCACGATCTCTTAAAAAAGTGACAAAACCATAAATGCAAACACAACCTATAGCCCAAATAGCTATGGCTATGCATTTGCTGCTTAATATTTAAGTAGCCGTCCAGCCATCTATGCTCGCTCGATGGACATGGGCGTTATTAGCGAGCAACTTCGTCTATGCGGTTTTATTGACACATAAACGTCGTACCATCCAATAAACACATAAGTATAGTTCGTCTGCTTTTAACCTTATGCGTACACCAAGCAGACTACACGTGTAGTATCCACATGGTGTACTTTCCACACGTGGGTTCAACTCCCATCATCTCCACCACAAAATAAAATGCACCATTTGGTGCGTTTTATGTGTCGCCTAGGAATC
>CAZHOA010000123.1:0-2125 GCA_964534385.1 uncultured Candidatus Saccharibacteria bacterium
GGTAGGGTGGTCAAGCCGAGCTCCTTGAGCATGGCGGTGGCATTGCCGGCCGTGGCGCAATTGGCTCCCGGCACCCAAGCCGTCTTATCAATAATGTTGACTGTGGCATCGGTGGTGAGATCAAGCGTGGTGTCCACATCATCGCGAGCGACACTTGTATTAAATCCGGTACCGTTTATGACGGGACAGGCGGCGAATCTGTGCAGACGCATATTGGCATTACCGGCAATCAAATCACTGGCATCGGTGATTTGGGCAATACCGCAGGCCGTGTGATTGATGCAAGCAACAAATATGTCACCCCGGGCTTTATTGATGTTACCAATCATTCGGATACGCATCTGTCGCTGTTTAAATATCCGGGACTTGAAAGTATGCTTATGCAGGGGGTGACCACTATTATCGGCGGAAACTGCGGATCGTCGTTAGCACCGCTCGGATCGGCCGACGCGATTCATGGCATAAGCAAGTGGGCGAATCTCTCGGATCTTAATATCAATTGGGAGACGTTTGAGCAATACCTTTGGGAAATAGACGCAATGAATCCGGGCGTGAATTTCGGAAGCTTCGTGGGCTACGGCACGCTCAAGCGGGGCGTGATCGGGGACGCAATCCGGCTTCTCACCGTGGAAGAAAGAGAAAAAGTAAAATTTCTGCTCTCCACTGCTCTGACGCAGGGCGCTTTCGGACTTTCATTAGGCTTGTCGTACGGTCATGAAGCGATTTCTCCCACTGAAGAGCTGATCGAGATAAGCCGCACGCTCCAGCAAAGCGGAGGTGTTCTCAAAGTTCATTTGCGATCGGAGGGTAACGGCCTGCTTGCTTCCGTAAACGAAGTCGTACGCATCGGACGGGAAGCGGGTGTTTCGGTTCATATCAGCCATCTCAAGGCAATTGGAAGAAAAACATGGCCTACGCTTCGCCCTGCTCTGGATATTATTAAAAACGCAAATGAATCGGGACTGAATATCCACTTTGACGTCTCTCCGTATGCAACTACCGGATCATCGTTATACCTGCTTATTCCTTCATGGGCGCGCGAAGGCGGCTTTACGGAACTTTTTAAACGCATTGACGATCCCGTTGAGCGGAAAAAAATAATTGATACGCTCAACACGTATACGCTTCATCCCGAAAAAATTCTTATTACGTCTTCTCCGATTAAAAATATCGTGGGTCGTACGCTTGCCGAAATTGCAGAAAATGCCGGTATTACGCCGGAAGAAGCCCTGCTTGTTACTGTGCGGACATCGCAGGGACGAGTTTCTATGATCGGCAAAACCGTATCGGTGCGAAATACCAAAGATGAAGTAAAAGATCCAAACTCGCTTATCGCATCGGACGGCGCGGGATATGCGGAGTCCGCAAACAAGAGCGGTGATCTGGTGCATCCCCGGTGCTTCGGCACATTCGCACATTTTTGGCATCGTTTTGTGCAAGAACTGGCGCTCGTCACTCCCCAGGAAGGAGTGAAAAAGATCACATCAATGCCTGCCGAAAAATTCGGCATCGCGCGCAGAGGGGTGATTAAAAAGGATAATATCGCAGATATTGTAGTATTTGATCCGAAGAATTTTCATGAGCGCAACAGCTACCGCGATCCGTATCAGTACGCAAGCGGCGTAGAATGGGTGCTGGTGAACGGTAAATTAGCAGTGGAAAACGGAGTGCCTGCCAGCACGCGCTATGGCCGGGTGTTGAAACGATCGTAAAAATAATTCCTCCTGTCATTGCCAGGTGTGCTTCCGACGAAGCAATCTCGGTCACTAGATTGCTTCGTCGCGCCACGCTCCTCGCAATGACAGGAAGGGCAAAACACTGCGCAAACTAAAAATGCTCGATGTCAAAGGAAAAAAAATTCTGATCATGGGACTGGGACTGCACGGCGGGGGAGTGGGCGCCGCGCGTTTTTTTGTAAAGTGCGGAGCATTGGTGACAATCACGGATCTGCGCACCGAAGCGGAGCTTAAAAACTCGATTGCCCAACTAAAAAAGTTCCCGAATATCGTCTACGTCCTTGGCCGTCATCGAGAAAACGATTTTTTGCATGCCGACGTGATTATAAAAAATCCGGGCGTGCCGCCCGCGTCGCCATATATCGCATTAGCGCGAAAAAAAGGAATTC
>CAZHOA010000124.1:0-2123 GCA_964534385.1 uncultured Candidatus Saccharibacteria bacterium
AACACCCCCAAGCCATGAAAGATGGAGCTCAAACTCATTTTTATTCACTACGGCACGTGGATCCATACCAAAGAAATTTCTCGGATCGGCCAAGTTACCAAATGTAATATGGATACCATCCCAATCGAACTGATCGCCTTCATCAGTGCTTGAATGGAATGCGTGCATATTACCATGAGAGTGCATGGTGCCTATGGCATTGCGATACCCTGGCAAACGTTGGTGGGAATCGTATCGCGCAACACTACCGGCACTCACGTCTTGCGGCGGGACCGAAATCTCATAACCTAATTCCTCAGAATAGTGCAGGATCACGACCGACTCAGTACCACGATCCCTGTATATCCTACGGAAAAACTGCACACCTTTGGCAATGATAATTCTAGGTAATGGAGGTAGCAAAATATGCGCATTAATACACCGTTCCTCCAAATCCTCCAGTGACGATATTGGGTGTCGCCTTCGATCAAGAGGTATAATCGCATCAACCCAATTAGTCTTTTTTCTCAGAAACGTGCCATTTGCGGCAATAATATAGTACAGATCATTTTCGGGGAGCTCTTTCCCCATCTCTTTCAGGAAAATAAACATGTGTAGCCTCCTTTTAGTCGTATGGTATAATTCTAGCCTTTACGACGAATAATATCTTCAACATTCATAAGGCCAATTCGACTCAAAAGCTCATCGCTTTTTGTATTGTCGTCAATGAGCTTAACAACGCGAGCTTCTAATTTTGCCTGATCCATGCATGATTTTAAGGCGTTAGAAGCTGTATCTTGTAACTGCTGCGCACTCTGACTCATGATGCTCGACATCTTTTCTTTGGCTATAGCCAAAGAATTATTATTCCATTCTGTCTTAGGAATCAAACCATACAACTGTTCCTGCAATGCATCGGCGACATTGTTACCCAATTCACTGACGTATTTTTCAAAATCACTGACACTGAGCGAATTTGTCTTTTTAACACCGAGCTCATCGAAAATCCGCTGTGCCTCTGTCTCAACTGTATAACCAGCACCGATCCAACTCACAGTTCGTATGAAGGTCGGATCAGCACTTGCCGCTTGCCATTTCTGAAATGTGGCTATCCGCGTATCTTTCTTTATTGATTTCTGGTAATGGTTCAGAACCTGCTGATGGTATTTCTGGGGATTCTGAAACTCACTGTTCCAAAAATTCTCTATGTTTCTATGCACGACATCTGCGGGCTCTCCGCTTGAGCCATGTGCCGGAAAACAGACACTGAAATTGTCAAAAACATCTGGGAAAGCCGGACAATACAACTGATCTTTTTCTTGTTTTAAGGGCTCGTTGCGAAAGAAAACATGCAGCGAACGAATAGTAGACATTCCATTTTTGTGCTCTTCCAGAGCTACAAAAAATATAATAAACGGATAGGCTAGCCTAAACTTGCCATGATCTTTGAAAGAAACTGTCCTCATACCAGGTGCCTGTTCAACAACATACACAGAAAAATTACCTTGGTGATAAACAAATCGCGTTGCGGAAGGCAAAACGAAACTATTGCCATTCCCAAGCCTGATATCATTGGTTCTTTTTTGAGCTTCTTTGATCCGAAATATGAGCATACCGAGCTGTTCAGTCACAATACTCTTAAAGATCGGCGTTGTCTTCGCGTAAAAAGCATCAGCTAAAGCACGTCTCAATTTACGATCAAAATCCTCGAGCAATGTATCGATAAAACGAACGTGAAATTCAGCATAACCAGATTGAATATCATCAGCGAACGTTTTATTAATCTTACGCACAGCGTCTGTAATGCTGCGTCTTAAACTCTTCTGTAAAATTTCCGAAAGATTATGAAGATGTTCGATCACAACAGTACTGTAGTCATCGCCGAGTCGTTTACTAATGCCATGGACGAAATCCCGCAATGATATGCTATATTCCCTTTTCATGGTGAATAACGGGATAATATAGAGCAAATAGCGCGCAATCTCTAAGCGACAGATGCTGACCCTATCCTGCTCGCAGATCACAAACCGTCCATTCAGTCCAAGAAGGGCAAGAATACTATTAGCCACACGGGTCCGCCAATTCAAAATCAAACCCATCACTCAACCTCCGTATATATGTTTTTATTCTTATTTTAAAAGTGC
>CAZHOA010000125.1:0-2086 GCA_964534385.1 uncultured Candidatus Saccharibacteria bacterium
GCGGTAATTAGAAATGAACACGGTATACTATTAGTTAGGCATAATTACGGACTATACAAATGGTCATTGCCTGGCGGAGCGCCGCAACAATCAGAACTAGTAACTGATGCAGTGGTGCGTGAGGTGTGCGAAGAGACAGGATTGAGTATCTATGTCTACAAGCAGGTAGGCGTTGGGACTTTGCGTAAAAAGCCAGGCGTTGTGATATTGTTCCTTGCTCAGATTACTGGAGGCACTTTGGCGACTGAGCCAACTGGTGAGATTGCTGATCGGAGATTTTTTTTCGATTTTGAATTAAAAACGCTCGATCTGTATCCGGCTCAGCAAGTATTAATTGAAGAAGCGCGGGTTCATACCATGACGCCTCGGTATTTTTATTTGAGTCAGCCGGTGGTTTAGTAGGGGAGCGATGTCTCCTTTTTTATTATCATGCAAGCGGTTATTCTGGCAGCCGGTCGCGGTACGCGGCTCGGCGTTATTACGAATACAATACCGAAAGCATTAATTCCGATACATGGTCGGCCTGTTTTGTGTTACACCCTCGATGCATTACCGGCTGCGATTTCGGATGTTATTATAGTAATTGGACACTTAGGTAAGCAGATCCAGGATACCATTGGCGCGGTCCATAACAATAGGAAAATTAGCGATGTTCGACAGGATCAACTATCTGGTACCGCTGACGCATTATGGCGGGCGCAATCTTTTTTAAACCAAGAGCCGTTCCTGGTTATCAATGGTGATGATATATATGACACGCAAAGTCTTGGGCGTTTGTCGGATTGTGGTGCATATGCGCTCGGTTTAATATCGGGTCTGCCACCCGGGGCTGGTTATCGTGCTTTCCGGCTCGATGATCGCGGTGCTGTGATAGCTGCCGATGTTGTGACGGAGGCTGGGCTCCAAGATGACGCTCTCATTGCCACTGGTGCCTATGTGCTTAATTATGATATTTTTAATCAACCGCTAGTGCAGTTGCGGAACGGTGAATACGGCTTGCCGCAAACACTCCTGGCGATGATGTCACGAATTGAATTGCGCGGTGTTATTATGGATGCTTGGTGTCAAATCAACTACCCTGAAGATATTGCGCGAGCTGAAAAGCATATCATTGATCATGGATTGATTGAAAAATAGATACGGAGGCGTCGCATAGTGGTCTATAATATATGGAAAGGTGCTCGAGTGGTTTAAGAGGCACGCTTGGAAAGCGTGTGTAGGGAAACTTACCGTGGGTTCGAATCCCACCCTTTCCGCCTTCGGTCCGCCGAAGCGAACCTACGGCGTGACGAAGTCCGCCAAGGTTTGCGAAGCCGACCTTCGCCTCGCTGGAGCTCGGCTTCGGCGAAAGATGATGAAATGTAAGAGCCCCGAAGTGACTCGAACTATATGCATATTTTAATAATAGATAATGGGACAAGCTACCTAAAGCAACTTGAAAAGCTGCTTTCCGGCCATACTGTTCAGGTGATTAAATATTCCGAAATTGATACATTTAAACCCGACGATTTTGATGCAATTATCCTCTCCGGAGGCCACGTCTTTACTGTAGATGGAAATGATGAACAACTTCAAAAAGAGATGGCCCTCATCAAGAATTCTACACGGCCAATTTTTGGTATTTGTTTCGGATTTGAAGTGATCGCCCATGCGTTTGGCGCAAAGCTTGAACTCATGGAAAATAAGGAGCATGGAATTTTAGATATTGAGGTTATGGAACCAGATGATATTTTTTTAAAAATTTCTTTTTTTCAAGTATTCGAGAGTCATCGTTGGGTTGTAAAAGAAGCACCCAAAGATTTTATAGCGCTTGCTCGATCTAAAGATGGAATAGAAGCAATAAAGCATAAAACAAAACCAATCTATGCAGTACAATTTCATCCCGAGGTGTTTCTAGACAAAAGTTGTGGTGACGAAATCTTCTATAACTTTCTGCATTCGATTAGCAAGGGAGAGATATGGCAAAATTAGGAACATCGAAATGATAAGGATTTTCCTTGTAAAGATGCCTTAAGTTTCTTATAATTCCATACATGTCACAAGATTTTAAAAAATTGTTTCAAGACCCTGAGCTTTTAGGGCAACG
>CAZHOA010000126.1:0-2066 GCA_964534385.1 uncultured Candidatus Saccharibacteria bacterium
GGCATCCAGATTGATTCCCAGATGACCTTGGCTGACATTTTTGATTGGCCTTCGCGGCGCTCACGAAAACAAATTGGATATTCTGTCATAATCGCACCGTTCCGAAAAGCCCTATATTTTAATTCGACCAAAAATGAATACCCCTCTGAACGAATGGTCTCAAGATCGAGTTCGGCAAGCACTGATTTTTTAAGGCACATGAAACCTGTTGTCATATCATGGATCGGCATTCGCAAAATCATGCGTACATAAAAATTGGCACATGCACTCAATAATCGTCGACGAAAACTCCAATTCTCAATCGAACCACCCGTAACATAACGCGAACCGACCACGACATCGGCATGTGCGAGATGGCTAACCATCGCCGGTATAGCTTGCGGATCATGGGAAAAATCGGCATCCATCATGACAACCGCATCAAAATCATCGCTGTTGATAACATAGCGAAAGCCATCAAGATATGACCTGCCAAACCCACGATTAAAGATGCGCTTGTGTACCGAAAGTCTGGGCTGCTGTGCGGCCAATTGCGCCACGGCCTCAGCCGTACCATCAGGTGAATTATCATCGATAATCCGTAGCGCAAGACCCGGTGCCGAGGTCAAAACAGCCTGCTGCAAGGCTCTGATATTGTCCAATTCATTGTACGTCGGAATAATGACGAGGACCTTTTCGAACATAAAGCAATGTAACCCTAAAATACATCATTTCTCCGATATTGACCAGTATCCAGCATTGCATCGTGCGTTACGATACGTGCGTGTTCATTAACATATCTCTAAGCCTGGAGTACACTCACAATGCAGCCACATATTACACTGATAATTCCGCCCTCAATTTTTTTGCTTGACGAACGCGTTTTTATGCACATTGGTATTTTGAAAGTCGCGGCAGCACTCCAACAACAGCATATACCTGTGAGCGTCATCGATCTATCCGGTATTACCAACTTCGAAGATGTCATCACTGATTATTGTCGAGAAACGGATAGCAATCTGTTTGGCATTACAGCGACAACTCCGCAATTACCCGCAACGATGCATGTTGTTTCACGTATTCGAACGGAAAAACCGCAGGCACGAATTATACTTGGCGGACCGCATGCGACCCTCGTCCATGCAGCCGCCAAACGCGAACAAAAACTCGCCATTAACGGCCGGGCGACAACAGCACTCCAACAACTCATGTCAGATTTTGATGTGATCGTCGCCGGTGACGGTGAAGAAGCCGTAATGTTGGCCTTGAATAACACCGCCGAGAAGATCATTGACGCTGACGATCCCAAATCTCCCCTATTTCTAAAAAACGATCAGCTCAGCACACAACCATTACCGGCACGACATCTGGTGGATGTCCATAGCTACCATTATGCTATTGATGGAGTCGAAGCGCTCAGCATGATCGCACAGCTCGGCTGTCCGTTTGAATGCGGCTTCTGCGGCGGACGCAATTCGCCCTTTCTACGTCGAATTCGTATCCGTACCAAAGAAAGCATTGTTGCGGAAATGATCCATCTCTATAGAACCTACGGGGTACGGGGCTTTATGCTGTACGACGATGAGTTAAACGTCAACAAGGCTATGATCGAATTAATGCACCTGATTGCCAAGACACAGGCCGATCTCGGAGTTGAATTCAGACTACGCGGCTTCATCAAAGCCGAATTATTCACCACAGAACAGGCCCAGGCAATGTATGCGGCCGGCTTCCGTTGGATACTCACCGGTTTTGAATCGGGCTCGCCGCGCATTCTGGAAAATATTAATAAAAAGGCGACGCGTGATGAAAATACTCGTTGCGTCGAAATAGCACATGCGGCAGGACTCAAAGTCAAAGCCCTGATGTCGATCGGCCATCCCGGCGAGTCACCAAAAACAATCCAAGATACACAGGATTGGCTCCTTAAAGTCAAACCGGACGACTTTGATGTCACAATCATCACTACCTATCCCGGCACACCGTACTACGATGAAGCCGTGCCGCACCCTCATGCGCAAGATACCTGGACATACACCTACCAGAAAACAGGCGATCGCTTGTATAGTATCGAGATCGACTATCGC
>CAZHOA010000127.1:0-2017 GCA_964534385.1 uncultured Candidatus Saccharibacteria bacterium
CCGTATATCGCTTCTTCTCATCTACCACGATAATTTCCGGGTGCTTCTCTCGGAATTTAACCTTGTATTCCCGGAATTTGCGACCCCAGACCGAATCGGGACGGCGATTAAATTGATCGCCCAGAAGATACAGCGTCTGGCGCATCACTCCGTTCCAATCGGCAATCTCGCCGGTACGGCGTCGTGGAAAACGGCCATCGGGCAAGACGTGGACGCCGGCAAACTTTTTCAGCTGAGCATCGCGGGCAAACCGTCGGATATCCCCAACTGATGAGATAATACCGGCAGCAATTATCGGTCCGCAGCCTTTAATATTACTCAACACCTTGGTATAGATCGGCAACGATTCGAGTGCCGCAACTAGTTCCTTCTCGGCTTCCTTCTCATCTTCAATGAGTGCTAGCAGAGTTCGATTGTTTGCTTGCTTGGTTTCGAAGTTCATCTCAATCGAACCTTCCGGATAGCGGCCGTCTTGTGAACAAAAGATACTGCCGATATACCGCTTCCGCAAGCGATGCTGACAGGCAATACGATTAACCACGGCATCTTGCCGTCTTTTGAATAATTCGCGAACAAGGATGAGCTGTCGATCCAATGGCTTGGTATCGTAGAACAGCTCCGGCATAGTTTCCAATAGAGTAACTAGATCAGCCGCCGTGTGTTCCGAGTCCGCTTCCCGATGTCGTTTGAAAACAAATGGCGGAATCCGCACCACCTTGGCACCGATGGATTCACCAGTACGCGCCAGTGCTGCAGCCATACGATCCCCACTACCGCCAAAGATCATGGCTACTATATCACCGGGTTGGAGCCCATCATAGGCCGCCGGGATCTTAGTAGCGATGAACCAGATTGGTTTCTTGGTTCCGCTCTTTTTCAGTAAATGCTTTGGCAACAACTCCTGATCTTCGTGCGGTTCGAGCTCTTTCCACGTGATGTGATGTGGGGCGATATTTTCGAGGCTGTCCGTCTCAACAACTTTCCGGAACTTGAGCGGATACTGACCTTTGACCCAATCGAGTTCGGCGGTCTCATCTGCTAATTCATACGAGACTGCTTCATAATTATCATTCAGTACATGCACTTGGGTCGGCACCTTCTTGCCGTCTTTCGTCTGCTTCACCCTATGGTGGATGCCAACGATACGTGTTCTAGACATGCTATTCTCCTTTGAAATATATGACTTGATTTAAAGTACGAGAAATCGGATAGATACAAGGACTATCGTCTGTAAGATTCTTTTCTTAAGCAGACACCGTTAATGACATCTATCCGAAGAGTAGAGGATACACTCTGGCCAACGTTTATCCTTGAAACAACATACAAATCGTATCCTCTTCACAAACATCGATATTGATATCAATAATTCCAAAGAGGAGACGAGACAGCTTTGGTCTCGTTGCCATAGGCAACATGATGCTATTCGTCTCGCCAGATTTTAATAATTTTGATGGACACATGAGTTTCAACGTCTTTAGAATAAAGACAGTTCCTCCGGCGTCCATCAAAGATCGAACAAAGAGCATCGGCCTTATAGAACACAAGATTTAACGTGTTTTTAAACTCCGGCGTTGGCGTTCCATAAAGCAAGCATAATATAGCAGCACATGTTATATGTGTCAATACCACCTGCGCCAAACCACGGTCTGCTTGAGATATCCCCAGGTATGGCTTGCGTGATTGGGCCAAATACACTATAGTATATTTTGTGCTTCGAGCATGAGTTTTAATTTTATCCTGAGGTAGAGAACCCATGATTCGAGTTCAGCAAGTAAGACTTGGGTGCGGCGACGCCGTAGCCCACGAAGGTGCCGAATATTTCTCTTATAAAGAGACATACAACGATCGTGTTGACGCCGCACCTATTGCCGGTGCTGTCGCAACGTTGGCTCTCTGGCGACCCGAAGACCAGAAGGTTATCCAATTGGCCATTCAGCAAGCCAAGATCTATATCCGAGCACACTATTCCTCCCTCCTCTTAGTTGTAGGCCATCAAGCCTGTGCCGCAAATCCCGTC
>CAZHOA010000128.1:0-2014 GCA_964534385.1 uncultured Candidatus Saccharibacteria bacterium
GGAGACCGCGATGATCGCCAGTGGTATGGTGGTGTTGAGATCACTGGCGGCCGTTCGAAAGAGCGGTATGAATTGGGTGCCTTCCGAAGATGTATGAAAAAATCCGACAGCGCCAAACGGCAGAATACCGAACCAGTTATTGAGCAAGATAAACAAAAAGATCGTGGCGACGATTGGTAAATATTTTTCGGCGGCTTCACGCGACTCGTACAGCTGCGCCATGAAATCAGTCATAGTCTCGAGAATGAGCTCTAGGATACTCTGGATTGCCGAGGGTATTAAGGCAAATTTCTGTTTCACATTTAAAATGAGAATGGCAATAACCAAAAACAATACGACCAGCCAACTCATCGCAAGCGTATTCGTAACCGGTAAACCAAAAACATGGCCCAGCTGTTCGGCTTTAATGGCGATTTCCAACATAGCATTCCACTGTAGCAGAAAAGAAGGTATTGATCAACGCTATCTCACTATCTTGCCTTTTGGCGTCGGGCAGTTCATTATGAAAGCGCAGGTATATACCGGGAGGTTCAATATCCAATGAACGTTGACATTCAAGAATCTTTTTTCTGTTTTGTGACGCAGAGTATCATGACATGGCTTGACGCTATTGTTCGCGCACGTGGTTTTACAACGCGGGAGGCTATGATTGAAGCGGCTCTCGAGCTATATATGTATATTGACCGTGCGGCACGGTCGGCGCATTTCTATTGTCTCAGAGCCGGTGATGGCGATGAGGTTCCTGATGAACAGCCGAGTTTTTGTGCTATCGCTGATGAGTTGTTGATGATCGATGAACCCGAGTATGATCTGGAATTGAAATTCACAGGTCATACGCGCCACCAGCTCCTCGCGCTTCTGGAGATGAACGGCGCACATGAGACATATTTTCTGACATGTATCGTCGCTCGCTTTGACTGGATTATGGGCGCATATTATGCCGAGCGCAGTGTGTGGTTGTGTACGCCGATCAAAGATATGATTATCAATTCTTTTGTAAAACAATTTTTGATGTCCAAAAGTATCATATCCAGCGAGACAGATGCTCCGAAGGAATCTTTCGATCCCTCGCTCGATTCACAATTCAAAAATTAAAAATCGGCCTTTGCCGATTTGTTTTTTATGTGGCTTTATCGTTCATTTTATGCGTATCTCACTCTCTAATTTTAGCTCACGGCCTTGCCAGATGAGGCGCATCACCAGCTCAGCGGTTTCCATAGAAGGACATAAGATATCCTCACCTACGTCGTTCATAGACAGAGAATACGTAGTGTCTCGCCCTTCGGGTGAATCGATACGTGTTATAGTACCGATGTACGTTTTTGGATATTCAGCCTGGACCCCGTCCTCCACGGGAGGTAGCTCGTAGTATGTATAGGACTCAACTATTGCTTTTCTAATCATAACTTCTTTATCCTTTCTGATCTTTTGAATTTACATGAAAAAAATATAAGGGCGACACCGGTATTATTGCCGTGTCGCCCAATCACTCACTGGAGGCTTATAAGTCGCCTTTATTGGCGGCTTTGTGCTTTTCCCAGAGCCATTCGATCTCTTTTTGTTTCCTTGTTGGCTCTGTGGTTCTGGTGATATCCTTGCCGCACTTGGTGCGGGCGGCATAACCACAGAAGGGGCAGAAGTCGACACGCGAGCCGTACTCGCCATTGCCGACCATGAGCGTACCGTCGTTGAACTCGGTGCAGCTCGTGACTGCCTCCATGTAGGAGGCGCCCTGGTCCTCGCATTTGTGCAGGCCGGGCTCAGGATTCACATTTCGATCTGACATAGAGCTTGTCTCCTTTCTTCTATTTTATTCAATCCTCCCTAAATCAGAAATTATATATTAACATTTATTTTATAATATGTCAATATACGATGTGCTAGGACAAAATAAAATAGGCCGGATGGCCTATGGGTAACGGGTTATAGAGTCTTAGCGGCTTTAGCCGATTTCAATGAATCGACCAATGCCTTAAACTCTGGCTCATCAAGATCGGTCAGTACTCGGAACAAT
>CAZHOA010000129.1:0-2012 GCA_964534385.1 uncultured Candidatus Saccharibacteria bacterium
GTCCAGCGCTGCGTCAACCTTTCTGACAAGCGTAGGGGGGAGCGGCAGTTGCTCGGAACGAGAAACGGACGGGAATCTCTGTTCGATCATGTTGACCACGAACACGTACTTGAACTCAAGCCCTTTGGCGGCATGCATGGTCATCAGGGAAATTACGTCTGCCGGCGTTTCTGGCTCGTCTTCTTCCGACATGAGGGTCACGTCTTCAAGAAGTTTGGCAATGCCCTCCGGAGGTGGCAGTTCGTCGTAGCGCTTGGCGAGATTAACCAATTCTTGGACGTTTTCCCAGCGATCCTCCGCCCTGTCGGTAGTGTCATTGAGATATTCCCGATAACGGATGGTGGTCAGGAGATGCTTCAGAAAGAATGTGGGCGTAAGTTCGTGTGCCTGAAGCGTGAGATTCTTTACCAATGCGTCAAAATCGGCAAGCGCCGCTTCTGTTTTGGTTGTCTTGCTAAATGCCCGCGGCGTTTCTGAATTGCGGGAGATGAGATAGGTAAGAAGTGTTTTTTTGCCGATTCCGCGCGCGGGTACGTTGATAATGCGCTTTAAGCTGACGCCGTCTTTGGGATTTACGATAATGCGGGCATATGCGAGAATATCTTTTACTTCCTTGCGCTGATAGAATTTGGTGCCGCCGATGATTTTGTACGGAAAATTGTGATGGAGCAATGATTCTTCAATGGAACGCGATTGCGCGTTTGTCCGATAGAGCACCACCATGTCTTGCGGCTTATATCCTTTGCGGACAAGCTCCTGCATGGTGGACAGGACAAATTCGGATTCCGCTCGTTCATTTTCAAGAGCGGTCACGGTGATGATTTCCCCTTCTTTGTTCTCGGTCCATAATTTTTTTTCTTTCTGCCCGCGATTGCGGCCGATAATACCTTGTGCCGCATCAAGGATGACTTGAGTGGAGCGGTAATTTTGATCAAGCACGATGAGTTTTGCGGCCGGCCAGTCTTTTTCAAAATTAAGGATATTTTGCATATCCGCACCGCGGAATGAATAGATAGACTGCGCGTCGTCCCCGACTACGGCAATATTGCCGTGCTTTTTTGCAAGCAGGTTTACGATCGTATATTGATTCCGGTCTGTGTCTTGGTACTCATCTACATGGATATAATGAAATCTCTCCTGATACGCTGATAAAATATCGGGATGCTGTTTGAATAAATGGCAGGTGTTCATCAAAAGATCATCGAAGTCCATGGCATTGGAATCTTTCAGTCGTTTTTGATAGAGCGCATAGACGTCATAGATCACCTTAGGGAAAAGATCCTGTATGCCCGCGGTTTCGGCGTATGTGTCGGGATCTACGAGATCGCTTTTGAGACTCGATATCGTGTGGGCAATCATGCCGGGGGCGAATTGTTTGGTATTGATCTCGCGCTCCTTCATTACTTCTTTGATAAGCGCCAAGGAGTCATCTTGGTCAAAGATAGTGAACGTATTTGTGTATCCGATGCGCGGTGCATGCGCCCGCAGGATGCGTACGCCCAAGCTATGGAACGTGCCCATAAAAAGAGCGCTTGCAAGTCCCGGCATACGGCTTGCCACAAGTGCATTGATGCGCGTCTTCATCTCTCCCGCGGCCTTGTTGGTAAAGGTGACGGCAAGAATATTCTCCGGCCGCACTCCCTGATGAAGAAGATAGGCAATTCGGTGGGTAAGTGTTTTGGTTTTGCCGCTTCCGGGGCCGGCTAATATTAAAACCGGACCTTGGCTCGCAAGGACCGCTTCGCGCTGCTTGGGGTTGAGACTTTCCAGGAGTGCGTCAGTGGTGTGCATATGTATGCTTGACTATACCATTGTGTGCGCTACCCTTAAAGGAGGGCGTTGTGCGCTCATTTATCTTTTTGGGGCATAGTGACGTATATAAGCCATTTTTTAGAGTTTTTTGCCCATAACCTCCCTTGCATTTTCTTCTGTTTTTCTTATTCATTAGCAAGCTATTATTAGTACTCGTTTTATAAAACAAACATCTTGGAAAAAGAGCGATTCGCTCATTT
>CAZHOA010000130.1:0-1936 GCA_964534385.1 uncultured Candidatus Saccharibacteria bacterium
GGAGCCCTGCGGATTACCACAGGATAAACTCCGGCGACGAAATGCCAAAGCCAGCAGGCGTGGTGCCCACTATCGACATTGTCGCCGTCAACGATCTCGGTTCACCAGAAAATTTGGCCTATTTACTCAAGCACGATTCTGTTTATCGAGACTATGACAAATCCGTCGAAGTACGGGGCGGCTCACTCTGGGTTGACGGCAAGGAAATTAAAGTCCTTCAGGAGAAAGATCCAGCAAAGTTACCCTGGAAAGATCTCAACATCGATATCGTCATCGAATCGACCGGCTTGTTTGAATCATACAACAAAGCCAAAGCCCACCTCGATGCCGGCGCTAAGCGCGTTGTGATCACGGCACCAGCCAAAGACGAATCGACACCGACAGCAACACCAAACGTCAATATATCGGCGTTAGCTGAGAGTCAAATTACATCAAATGCCTCCTGCACGACCAATGCCACGACGCCACTAATGTCCGTGCTGATGCAAAATCCGGGCATCAGAAAGGCAGTCCTCAACACCGTCCACGGCTACACCGCGACACAAGGCGTTGTCGACGGCCCCGATCGCAAAGATGATTTCCGTCGCGCCCGTGCTGCAGCCGTAAATATCGTACCCTCCACAACTGGCGCCGCTCTGGCCGCGACCAAAGCAATCCCAGGACTCGATGGCAAATTCGACGGTCTCGCCATCCGCGTTCCGGTCATTTCTGGCTCATTGATCGATTTCACCTTTCTCGCTTCACGACCAACCACGGTCGAAGAGATTAATGCGATCCTCAAAGAAGCAGCGGCAAAAGCGGAATGGCAAGGCATTCTCACCTGTACCGAAGAGCCGCTCGTCTCGAGCGATATCCTCGGCAATTCTCACGGCTCAATTGTCGATTTATCCCTGACCAAAGTCATCGACGGCGACCTCGTCAAAGTCATGGCCTGGTACGACAACGAATGGGGCTACTGCGCGATGCTGTTGAGACATGTCATAGAAGTAGGAAAATTATTATATTTAATTTAAATGTATAGTATGCGCACTATATGTGTATTATTACTTACACTATGCTGCGTAGACTAGTTATCAATACATGTCAGAACATATAAATATAGATCCGGAAGTCAAGCGAAGAATCAACGAAGAAGGTTGGACCAAAGAAGACAGTGGTGAAGGCGGCGCTAGGGTCTCGATTGGGACCAAAGAAGAAATCAGGCGTCTTGAGCATATAGAAAACGTTGCTGATATTGCCAGTTGGATCCGTCTCCATCCAGAGGTGACTCTATCTCAGGACGATTTTCAAACCGAATATGCTAGGAATCTCTTAAAAGAATCCAAAAGAACTATATGGTGGTATAGGGGAAGCAATTATTCGAATGACCTCCGGTATATTAGTAAAAATGGTGACGTAATAACCATTGCGCTTGACCCTATGAAGATAGCAACATTGCGAACCTATGCAGCAGGTACTCAAAGTCATATCAACCAATCGATTATTAATGAGCTCGAACCACATGGTTTTAGATTTGTTCAGATTAGCGCCATAAAAGATCTATTGCAAGTAATAGATCTTGCACTCGAAAATAAAAAGACAAGGCTATCTCAGGAATCACAGCACGTCCAAGAACAAGAGTTTAACTTCTAGGACTAGGGCGTATTCATAAGCTCATATCTAAAAAATATCGGATAGAAGTTGGATTTAGTTGTAAATAACAACCAATATGCTTCAGTTATGGCACGATAATACAACCGGGCATTTAGAGCTAAGGGCCAACGCTATTCGCGTTTCGATCATCGAGATGCTGGCCGCAGCGGGTTCGGGGCATAGCGCCGGGCCGTTGGGTATGGCTGATATCTTTACCGCCTTCTATTTTGGTATTCTCAGTCACGACCCGAAACGCCCCGATTGGCCCGAACGCGACCGTCTGATTTTATCCAATGGCCATATC
>CAZHOA010000131.1:0-1917 GCA_964534385.1 uncultured Candidatus Saccharibacteria bacterium
CCATAATATGGCGGATCATTGCTGAAGTTTGTCACAAGCCAGTTGTGATTCAAATATATGACAGCGATAAGACAGCAGCTATTAAAGACTACGAGCAGCCTGTCCATACTCGATAAAGACATCGCTGAACCCTCCTTTTATAGGATATTAAGAATCCTGCATTGGCCATCCGCGACTATACCATAGGTAATGAGAAAATAGAATCCCTAATGCAGTGGAGCAACTTCACGCCAGGTGGGCAAACCCACGCCAACACTGATCGTGCCGCTAACGCTACAAGAATTAGTTTCGTCAGTAGTCTTGAGTGTGACAATCGGAGTGCCACGTACAGTGTACGCATGACTTGAGTCTTTGTCATGCGCTACAGCCGTGCCGTCACCAAAGTTCCATTCGAAAGCGGCACAGCTGGCTGCCGCGCGGCCCGTTCCATCAGCATTGCTGAAACATTGAGAGCTATTAGAGAATGTGACGTTCTGACTTACACGAGGTTGTTTGGGTGTAAAATCAAAGCCGGGTTGCGGATATGCGTGTTTGATAGTTCTGAACGAGATCGGGGCACCGCCAGTCGGTGTTGTCGTCGGCGTCGGTGACACACTACTATCCGCCACGGTAATCTTAACAATATCATACGCTATCGAGCTGCCGCGCGCGGCCCGAACCTGTGCTTGGAACGTCCCAGCTGTTTTATAACTGCAAACATCGGTTTCGATCCACGGATTCGTCGTCGTTTCATTGATATGTTTATCGATCTTGCCATCGCTCTCACAATCGAAATCATAGATAATCGGACCGGTGGCTGGCCCGCCTACTTCTGCTTTCAAGTCGACATCATTCAAAGGTTTGACGCCTGAGAGCGCATCTTGAAAATGAGCATCGTTGGTTGAGGCTTTCAAATCAACAGTGATGGCTTGAGCACATCCGGAAGCGCCACTGGAACTGTGAGTACAGGCACCCACCGAACAGAAATCATTGGTACAGCGATTGTTGTCGTTACATTGAAAATCAGCGCTGCATTGCGGGCAAGCCGGCAAAGTTCTGCTGCATACGTCTGGATTCGGATTGCCATTACAATCCAGCCCGACTAACGAAGCACCGCAGGTTGGCTGATCAGGATAGGTACACGTATCAGCTGTCGGTGAACACACAGGCGTGGGACTAGCGGTAGCGCATACCTTGTGAGCAGTCGCATCATCAATACCTTGCTGCGAGTCAACGACGCATTTTGCGTCATCAGTGCCAGCACCCGGCACCCAAACACAGGTACCATTAGAACAACCCGTGTGTCTCAGATGACAATTAGCCCCGATATCGCAGTGGTGATTCGAAGCGTTGTCTTTGAAATCACATTCTTCAACGCCATTGTAGACATAGCCGTCGCCGCATGTGTTCAGTTTGCACTGTTCCCCAACGGTCGTCGTATCGTTGATACAATGGCCGGTATTACTATTGCCGACACCATCATCGCAACTCTCGACACCTGTATATATGTAGCCGTCACCGCAGTAGTTTTGTTTACAACGTGGTCCGGCAGTACCGGGACGGACAATGACACAAGCATTGGATGTATTCGGCGTGTCAAAATTTGAATTTGAGTTGATATCTGTACCATTACCGTTGCCGTCATCGCACTCTTCATTGGTTGATGCTAACTCGGGATGTCGTTCCAAGGTGGCCGGACTAATCGGTTCGACTTTGCCATTGCCACAGTAGGTTACCGGGCAATAGTCGACACCGCAGGCACCGCCAGTCGCCTGACAGCAACCATTAACACCAGCTGATATCTCGCAATCATCTCCCGCTTTTTTGTCAGCACAGCCACCAGGCGCATCAATCGGCGGCGGCAAATTGACGGTCAAAGTTACTTCCCGCTCGGCATAGGCCGGCACATCGCTATCGCGATTACAACGTATCGTAAAA
>CAZHOA010000132.1:0-1896 GCA_964534385.1 uncultured Candidatus Saccharibacteria bacterium
TGGATAAGTGGATAGACCCTATTCCAGAGCTAATGCTGATTAATAGTATCTCATTTATTACGCTATTAACTGTCAATATTTGTTATAGAAGATACAGGCGCAAGATTACCAAAAACTAGACGAGATGATCGTCTTTTTTGTTGAGGTTAGCTGCGATGCCTAGTTCGAATGTTTGGATTTCTGGTCGGTGGGCAGGGCAGATGGAAAGAATTGGACACCGGTGAGATCGTGCTCGGTACCGGGATAGTACTCGTGATCGTATGGGAAAAAGACATATTTAAACTCTTCTTTGAATTCGTTACTGCTTTCCACGAGATCTTCGTGAGTAAACACCGCGTCAGCATCGGGATAAGGACGCAGCGTAAACCAGAATGTACTAGCCTGTTTTCTGCCATCGGGGAATATCATTATGATTTTCACATCAGTTTTGACGACAAAAGTGGGTCGTTGCAGTGATTGTGTCATATCTCTATCGTCCTGACCCGCATCAGTATCACTTAAAGTATCTGTTGTCTGTTCTCCCTTTTTGGGTGCGACGAACTTTTGTACGTCGTTTTTGTACGTGGCAAATTCCCGTAATGTCTCCGCGTCTGTCACATGAAATGTTTGAAATCGGGGGTCGACGTGGAGCAGATTCTTGAAGAACAGTTCAATCTCGGACCATTTGATGCCGGGTAAACCTCCGATACATTTGACCAGGTCGTCGTATTCGATTGTTTCGAATTTTGTATTACTAAAATCGCCGAGACGTTTTGTCTCCTGTATAGTTGGTTTCTTGGTAGCTTTATCGTATGAGTACATAAAAAATGTTATGGAAGTATACCTATAGAATATACACACTCTGATACGTAATGCCAGATGGTGCTATCAACAGCGGGCGATATGTCATTGAAGAGGAAAGTTTCACATGCTAGGCTAAAAAAGTAGTCAGAAACAAGCTCGTTAACATAGTAACAAGGGTGGGTATATGAAATTTCGGATGGTTGTAATGACGTGTCTTGTATTTTTACTCATGGTATGTCGTGTTTTTGCTGTGCAACATTCAGATATCCATAAAAAACAAAAGCAACGCGATGTCGTTGTGGCGGTTATTAGTAGTGGTATTGGTCCGCATGACGCCTTGCGCGTTGATTGGGAGCGGAGTCGTAATTTTATTGATGGCGGCAATGACACGACTGATCGTTTTGGTCTGGGTACAGAGCTGGCTGGAGTTGTGGGCGCACTACCTCATGACGCGGCCCCGAACATCAAAGGTCGTGTGCCAGGTATACGCCTGATTGCCCTGGTTGTACGTCGTGGTGATGGTTTCGGTAATGTTTCAGCGACGACCCAAGCTATCAATTATCTCGCCAATCTGGCGACCGAAGATAGTGGCACGACATATATGGGGTTGATCGATTCGGCAAGTGTGTTTGGTTTTAATACGTTTCTAGCGGCAGTTCAGCGGGCTAACGCAGCACATGTCATTTTGGTATGTCCGGCCGGCGATGCTCAGAATCCGGGCCGAGGCATCGATATATCTCGCTACGGTTTTGGTCGTTTTCCGGCAAGCTTCGCGGAAGATAATATCGTTGCTGTCGGCGGCGTGACGGATGACAATACGTTGACCGATACAACAAATTTTGGCAGCGCTACGGTGCATATCGGTGCTCCGGCCGAGAATATTTATTCGACACTACCAGGTAATGCATATGACTCTCAACCCGTTGCCGGTACGGCATATGCTGCGGCGTACGTTGCCGGGGACATGGCGCGTTTGGTGCGGCAGTATCCGGACATTGACTATCTGACTGCGATTGCCAGGTTTGAAACCAGCGTTACACACTACCCTGCCTTAGACAAAATTGGGGGCAAGGTAAATGTAAAAGCTGCATTGCAAAGTAGGGCTGTTCCGAA
>CAZHOA010000133.1:0-1879 GCA_964534385.1 uncultured Candidatus Saccharibacteria bacterium
TTACTGCGGAACATCGATTGTGGTTAGCCCAAAAAGCCGAAGAAGGTCTAAAACTCGGCCTTACTGAGCGCCAGGATGTTTATTTCATACGCAAACACAACGCCTATTGCGGCTGTTTTCTGGGAGCGTGTTGGATCGGCATTGTCGGAGATATACACGAGGCATACCAACTCCGTCGGGACGTCGCGTTCAGTAGAATGCGCGAGCTTATACATCCAACCATTTCCCGTGAAGCTCTCAATACCCTGGAGGAACTGCACATGAACAGGATTCGTACCATCGCAGACCTGATCAAACTCCTCCGGTCCTAGTTACATAATCATCCCAACGGCCCCAGCCGTTTTTTTGTACGAATTTGACAATATTTTAATTTTGATATATTATATTAATCAGAATTTAATTTAAAATTAGGGGGTAAAAATGAAAAAAGAAAAACAAAAGGGCGAAAAGGAACAGAAAAAGATTCAGTTTTCTTTTCAAAACGCCACCTACGAAGTCGGGATGATGGCATATAGTTTGGATAAAATTTTGCTTCCCGACGGCAACCTGCTCAAGGTTACGGACTGGAGCGAGACAAATCCGCCCGAAGCAATGGGTTTGCACATAATTGGTTTCCACCTAAGCTTTGGCGAAAGCCGGAAAAAATTAGCTAAAAAGCTATGTGCGGCAGTCGCTGAGGAAATTTAACTTAATTCTGAAAGGAGCTAAAAAAATATGGGACATGAAGATGCCGACAACTGGACGGGCGCAGGTGCGATCGAAACCATGGAAATCATGGGCATAGCACCGGAGATTCTTGAGATCGCTAAAGATCTCGAAGAACATGGCATAGTAATTTTCCTTAACGAATTCTTGGAAACAATGTTGGGAAAGAAGTGGCAGCCTGATCCATTGTTCCTCGAATTCCTGACTGAAGATCTGGCCAGCCGGAACGATATGAAGAAGGTTGTCTTAAGCTCATTGGATGAGACAATGACGCTCAATGATGTAATCTCAGAAATGCATACTGCCACCCTCCGGGGACGGCTGGGATACTATATATTCCAAAATGGCAATCCCGAGATTCTTCAGAGTTTCGAAGCCTGGAAACAGCAGAAAGAGAAAGGAATCTCGGCTCCGACTCAATCATAGGCATATCAACTCAACGGACATTCGTCCGTTTTTTATTGATATAGCACACAACCCAAGTTAATCAGGACATTTTTGACTTTAATCTAAAAAAGATATATAAAAAATTGAAATGCAAAGGAGGTTGGGCGATGAAACACATCGCGCGTCTAGTGCGTCCGTTCACAAAAGTACACCGTTCCGGTCAACGCCTGGTCGAGCATAACGGTCTGTGGATATTAGGCTCAATGCTTGGCACAGTAAGTATTATGCGGTTCATGACAAAATATATCGTGCCGCACACTGTCGTAATCAGGGTTGAAGGCCATCATCTCCACCATGCTATTATCGGAGCATTAATGATGGCCATGGCATTTCTGTGGCGGGATTGCAGCCGTCACGTACACCATAGCATCATATTACAACGCTGGGTCCGGATACTGTTTGGCTCCGGGCTTGGCTTATTCTTGGATGAGTTTCAGGTTGTTTTGCTGCTCGACGGTTCACCGCTTGCGCACAGTTACTATTATGGCATCGTCATCGGTGCATTCGGCTTGTTGTGCTTTATTTGGGTCGATCTCTTTTTGGTCGTAAAACCCATGCCACAATCGCAAAATAAAACCCGCACATAGCGGGATTTTTATTGGTGAAAATCTCTTGAATTATGCCTCGGCCTTATAACGATCCTGAGACTGCTGTATCAAAGTAACAACCGGATCTTCATATTTGGCCGGTCTTTTTAAACCGGTGAGATGTTCATAAGCATCCCATA
>CAZHOA010000134.1:0-1827 GCA_964534385.1 uncultured Candidatus Saccharibacteria bacterium
GCCTCGTCCGAATAGCTGGCCGCGATCAATAAAAGTTTCACACATCACTTTTATTGATCGCGGCTTTTACTTTTGATAGATAAATAACTTTTCAAAGTCGGGTTTGTTTGGGTGGATGGCGATCGTCTCGATGATTGGCCAACGTGCGAAATGTGAGGTGTTGGTAATGACAATAGCGCCAGGTTGTAACTCCCGCTCGAGTTTCTGTTCGAAGGGCGGCATGGTGTCGTACCAAAGGTAAGTATAGACGACGTCAGCATCAGTAAAGTCTACATTGAAAATATTATTTTGATGAAACGCAATATCCAATCCCCTGATACGGGATTTTATTGTGGCCATTATTAAACGAAAACGACTCATATCAATGCCGTGAATTCGTACATGCGGCAACTGTTTTTTGAGTCCGCAGACCAGTGTGCCTCGGCCGCATCCGGCGTCATAGATGACACCGTTTTGTTTTTGGTATTTTTTAATAATTTTTACAATGGCCGCGACCGCTTCGGGACTTGTCGGCAGATCGTGGCTTCGAATTACCGAATCAAACATAAAATAGATAAAGCCAACGAGGCCGATGATTGTAACCAGTGAGTATAGTAAGAAAAAAATGAGCATGGATATTATCTATACCTTCAAAATCATCTTTAGAATCGCGGCGGCGACATTTTGCGGTTGGCCTTCGGATGGAAAATGATGTAATTCGATTGATGGTAAGGTATTGACTTCGAGTACGGCACAGGTTTGCTGGTGCCACGGTCTACGCACATCTTCTAGCATAACATCAATGCCGACAATTGGCAGATGAAAAATGCGACTGATGGTCTGAGCTAATTTTCTGTTGTCCGGATGTATCATTGAGGTAACCTCAATACTATCACCGCCCAGTTTCAAAAAAGGATCTCTCTGAAGTAGTACGCGCTCACCCATCGTCGGAATGCTTGCGAGTGTATAGTTTCTCTCTTGCAGTAACATGTCTGTCGTGTCATCAATCATAATCGGCTGTAAAAGCTCCGACATTTTTCGCGCTCCATTTTTTGTGGTTACGAGTTGATTAATGCTATGGATACCGTCGCCAATGACATGTGCTGGCGCTTGCTGAAGACAAGCCACAAAATCATGATCGATCACAGTTGCGCGATATACGTGCGCATTATCAATGTATCGTTCGATGATGTATTGCGGACCATACTCAAGGGCATAATCGATTGCTATGCGCAATGCTTGCTCGGATCTAATATCTGTCGTCACATGCCGACTGACTGACCCGTTACTCGGTTTGACGACCAATGGAAAGCCGAGCTCTGATATACCGTAATCGATAGCTTTGGTTTTGTGCCAGAACCAAAATGCTTTTCCCGGAGCGACCGGAATGTCGTGATGTGCGAGTTTTAATTTTGTTGCAATCTTATCTTCCGCTATTGCCAGATCGCTGCCGTAACGCATGATCGGCAGGCCGTCAAAACGCATAATCTCTCCGCGGTTGTTTCGTATAATCCCGTGATCGGTATAGGCGAAGCGGCTTTTGATAATATGACTTTCCAAACCCTGATTCCTGGCTTCGGCTAACAGGCAGCGCGTTCGTAACGTAATCGTTGGATGATCTATTTTCTGACTCATATGTGTCAGTCTCGCCGCAAGAAAAAACCGTTCAATCAAACCATCAAGCCACACATTAAAGCCCCGATGTTTTAGCGAGAATGTGTGGCTTGGGATGATGGACTCAATGAGTGCATTAACCCATTGATATACATGTTCTGAACGAGATGTGTGACATGAATCGCAGTATGATGCCTTTCGTTTCATTACGATCTAGTCTACTCCTTTTTCTTG
>CAZHOA010000135.1:0-1808 GCA_964534385.1 uncultured Candidatus Saccharibacteria bacterium
GGCATGCAACATCGTGTTACAAGGATTCCATGGATCAGCCATGAGGAACTCAAAGACATTTTTGGCATGACTGATGTTTTTGTGTATCCGAGTATGGCGTATCAGGGCTGGGAAGAGCAGCTGGGGTATTTACTTATGGAAGCATCGGCGGCCGGTTTGTGTGTTGTATCTACCCATTCCGGTTCGATCGATGAGGTGATTCTCGATGGTAAGACTGGTATTCTAGTCGCCGAGGATGACTCGACGCAATTGGCCGATGCAATGAAAAAATTAGCGCGCGATCCTGCATTACGTGAGCGTTTCGGCGCTGCTGCTCGTGAATATATCCACAACAACTTTTCTCGCGCCATCGTCGCGCAGAAATTTTACGATTTTTTCCAAACACTAGAAAAGAAATAAAAAAGAGCTATGTGAGATAGCTCTGATACCAACTTGTTATTGCGTTGCTAGTCTAGTTTAATGGAGAAGGCCGTGGCGGCGAATTCTTCTAGCGGTGTAGTATCAAACTGATCAATGAGATAGAAGAATTTTCCGTCATAACCGATCAATAGAGGATCGCTTGGTTTTTGTGGCTTTGGGGACTTGACCCATTCTTTTGCTTCAACAATGAAGAACAGTTCCAAATTTTGTTCTTGAGCCTTGTGTATCTTGTCTCTCGTGGCGTCTGGAATGATATTTGAGAACCTCGTTTCGAACCGCTGGTATTGGTCTTTCTTAAGGGCTGAAGGTAGTTCGAAAAGGTTTTCTTTCATATAAGGATTGAAGACAGATTGTGCTTTTTCCGGAGTGACAAGTTGCCAGCAATAACCATCGTCGGTGTAACTCGTGCACCGAATCACACAATTCCCATCATTAAGAGTAAAAATAGCGAATACGGGGAATAGGTCTGTCTTCAACCATGATAGACAACTCGGATCGAATATCGCATATTCTTTGGAAAATTTTGCAAAATTTGCCGCTTTGGTTTGATAATCATTTCGGCAGTGTTGGGGGTTGAATGCTCTTGCGGCTTTGGTCTCAAAATAGGGGATGTCATTTGTTATGATGGCAATCTCTTCTTCAATCTTGGATGCCGGATTGTCACAATCGTAACGTTGCTGCTCTTGTAGCTTGTATTTTGCCTGCCCTAAATCTCTGATTTTTTGATCTAGAATGTCATGCGCCTGTTCTTCAATAGGCAATAATTTTAGTTGCCTTTGTGTCGTCTCGGCTATTGCTTTCTCTATAGCCGGTATTTGCGATTTTAGATCACACGACTTATTGCGTAACCCTTGAAGCTCCTCTCGCTTCATACCTATGTAAGTATCTTTGGGCATGCTATTAAACGTAACAGCCGCTTGTAGTGCGTTTTTATTCATCGCTTTCGTCTGTTCTTTTGTTAAGGTGCTTGTCATTGCAGTCTCCTTTTCGGATTGAATGATTTGGGATCGGTCAATAAGATAACATATAATATTATTTAAAGCAAGCAAAGAAAAAACAGCACCTAGGGTGCTGGATCGAGAATGGGGAGTGAGCGTGAGCGGGGAGTGGAGGAGCGCAGGATATGTGCTGGCAAGAGTAGACCGCTCTGGCCCATGGAGTGTTCGTAGCGTTGGGCTGGGGCTGAAGGATTGAACGGGATATTGAGCGTTTCGCGCACGGTTTTTTCTACGGTGTCACGCAGGCGTACTAACTCCTCGCGACCGATATAATCCGTATAGACGAATGAGACGTAGCCGCCGTCGGGATTGCCCTTGTAGTAATCGGCGACATAGCGATAGTCGATCTCGATACTATACAAGCGATCGCCTGTTTTCTGGTAGGTGTAT
>CAZHOA010000136.1:0-1796 GCA_964534385.1 uncultured Candidatus Saccharibacteria bacterium
TCCACCACAAAATAAAATGCACCATTTGGTGCGTTTTATGTGTCGCCTAGGAATCCACAAAGAATTCCTTAAGCGAGTGGGGTTTAAAACCACTAACCTTGGTACCGTCGGGCAATAGCAAACTCAATTCCTCAATTAAGCAGCTATCACCTTCGGCCATGCCGCGGTATCCACGTTCCTGATAGCGAGTGTTTGCCAAGCATTTCTTTCGAACATACTTAGCAATCGACTCGCCTGGCCTCATAAAGACAACCTCGGCAACCGACTGTTCCGTATCCGTTTCGGAATCGTAAACAGTCCAAGAACGCATCTTGAGCTTGACGAAGTACCACTTGCCCTGCGTGTTATCCATAAGGCCTCCTATAAACCCTTCTGTAATCCGCGAATACGCCCAAAGGCTACTATTAGTCGGTGTCACGGGTTTTTATATGTAAAGAACTGTCTTTATCGTATTGCTTAATTATAGAAGATATATAGAATTTTGTCAAGCATCCCTGACAGGCTAAAAACCTTGTAAAATAAGGACGTACTGCAAATGATATGCCTCATTGAGTCTACTTTCACCCCAGCGCATACGCACAACAAAAAAACCACCCGCAAGCGGATGGCTATGTATGAAAATCAGTGTAGTTAATAAGGCTTGAAGCGTTGAGCCGTAAAATATATCGGCTCGCCTACGACCTGTTTTGAATCATGTTCTGATAATTTGACATTACATCTAAATATATAGTATAATATTAAAGCATCTGAACGTCAGATTTTTGATAATTTTAAAGAAAAGAGGGTTAAAGATATGCAAATCAGTTTCCCTGTCTTAGCATCTATTATTTTGTTCCTGGTATTACTCAATAGCGTAATACCCGTGCTCCCGATTCTACTCATGCTTGCGGGACTTACTGTACTTCTTGTACCAGCATTGAACATCTACGAGATGTACCGAGATCCCAACTATAGCAGTTGGCCGGGTATCACCCGTTGCCAACTATGCGAGAAGCGAATATTTGCCTGGCAACGCCGAGAGCGCAGGCCGTCGAATGTTAATCTCAATAATCCAGATCGGATCCTGGTGCATGTGGCTGCTAGCAGCATCGTGCACAAAGACTGCAAGGGCAACCCAACGTGCCACGTCGGGATTCATGTAGGCTAACGTCCTAAAACTTGCAAAGGAGAACGAATAAATGGAGTCGATAAAATTACCGCCACAGGAACAGAGTGTCGAGCTTGAACAGCTCGAGATTCTCAGAAAAGGTTTATCGCAAAAGATAGATGCGATGATAGCACAGTTTAGACAAATTTTGGTTCAAAATTTGGGACTTCGAGAAATAGCCGAGCAGGAGTCCCAAGCTCACAAGAAATGGCGCCTTGAGTACGCTGAGAAGTTAAAAAAATTTGCCCTTGAAATCCTAAACGGCCAACATGGCAAAGGCATGCTCTGTGTCCTCCAGGACAATTCTGGTGAAAGTACAACCTATCAGTTGCAGCGTCTCGTGCATGTTGATGGTCGTCGGGAAGACATTAGCTTTCCCGTTGTAAATAAATTTTCTGTAATCGACATCCGTGAGTCTCATGATCCCGAGGCATTACTATCGACCGGGTACTATTATCTTCTGGCCATTACAGAAGCTAAGTTTAACGATACCGAGCTACAGAATCTCTTCCTACATATCACGGAGAAGGTCAACTGCGCGTTGCGTGATATCCTGCCGTTCTTCCCGAAGTCATTCGAGCCAGCTCCCGAACCATATTCGGTCATAGACATTTACTCCGAATATACCGAAGAAGATCCGCGTTGCTCT
>CAZHOA010000137.1:0-1794 GCA_964534385.1 uncultured Candidatus Saccharibacteria bacterium
ATTAGTGGTTATTATGTATGGAATTTTTCTTGTGGCGTGGTGGAGAAAGAGGCGTGAGGCACCTTGAATTATGAGATACACTCCTTATCTGTCATTGCGAGGAGGCTTCTGACGAAGCAATCTAGTATACCGAGATTGCTTCGTCGCGCCGCGCTCCTCGCAATGACAGTATCCAGAAGAGTTTCATAATTCAATATATGACAGCATAAAAACTATGAGAAAAACATCAGTGAATGGATATATCTTTTTAGTATGCGTGCTTTGCTGCATAATAATTTGGTATGCGGTCTACAAAGCCGAAGCAACACGAAACCTTGTTATGCATGTGTTTGACGTGGGGCAGGGAGACGGTATTTTTATCGAGCTGCCCAATCATGTACAGGTACTAATTGACGGGGGACCGACAAATGCGATTCTTTCAAAACTTGGGAGTGTCATGCCTTTTTGGGATCATACGATTGATCTTGTCGTGCTGACCCATCCCCACGCCGATCACGTGGACGGACTCATTGATGTATTGAAACGCTATGACGTGGGGATGGTGATTGAATCGGGTGTTTTGTATCCCACACCCGATTATGACGAATGGAACCGGCTGCTCAAAGAAAAACATATTCCTATGGTGTATGCCCGTAGAGGGCAGCGCGTAATACTGTCCGACACTTCTGTGTTGGATATTCTCTATCCGACAAAAGAATTAGTCGGCGCACGGTTTAGTAATATCCATGATTCCATGGTGGTGTCAAAATTATCCTATGGATCGGCTACTGCACTTTTAATGGGAGACGCCGAAGCGCTGATTGAATATGAGTTAATCGGCTCGGGTATACCGCTTGGCGCGGATGTGTTGAAAATCGGCCATCATGGATCAAAAACATCAAGCACTCAAGCGTTTCTCAATGCCGTGCATCCACGCATGGCAGTAATTTCGGTAGGCAGAAAAAATCGCTATGGCCATCCGCATCAGGACGTGGTGGATCGCATTGCCGCCGCCGGCATTTCACTTTTTCGGACAGATACGGATGGTGATGTCGAACTTGCGAGTGATGGGAAAAGTGTGCGGAGGTTAGATCATTGAGATGATGAACTGTCATAATCTCGGTACAAAATAACAATTTGACATGGCAGATTCCTTTGATATGATAAGGACGAGATATTTCTCGTGGTGAGAAATATCGAGTTTTTTGAAAAGGGATATCGGCTTTTGAACGGTCTCGGTTTGCATGCTCATTGCGAGTGCGCAGAGCCGCAGAAAGTTGCAAAAGAAGATGAGGAAAGGTGACAGTAATGGATTACATAGAAGTAGTTGACCGCCTTCGTGATGAGTGCCGTAAGAGGCAGTCTGACGTAGATGAGCTTTATACGCTTGTCCCGCCTCAACTAATGTGTGAGGTGAATGCATTTTATGAGTCGCTCACATGGGGGGACTTTTTTCTTCCGGCTGCTCCTGAACCAAAAGGCAAGGGACCCTATCTTGTCTGGTCATTGCAGGCAAGGCATGGTGTCAATGGTTTCTTTGTGCGTATGTGCGATAACGGAGGCGAATTTGGTTTTTATCCGACAAGGGCGGGGGGAGCAATGATTTATCGCCGTACGCCTGTGGGATGGGGACCTCAAAGCGAAACCGTGATTAATGCGCTTGAGATTATGCATACGCGGATGGAATCACCCGATGACATCCGTAACGTATGCGAACGGATCCCATTTTTGTTCCGCGAGATTCCCGGCCGTCTGGAATCCTTTATTCAGAACAGAATCAGCAAGGAAGAGAATTTTTTGTTCTGCCGCGCATTG
>CAZHOA010000138.1:0-1788 GCA_964534385.1 uncultured Candidatus Saccharibacteria bacterium
CAAAAAATATATTATTGTTGACGCTGAGGGTATTTTAGTGAACAATATCCCCGTGCCTGCTCAGACTGTCATGTACTTAACTGACACAGCCACCAGATCAAAACAAGACATGCGCCACGTCATCTATGCTACTCCCGAACAACTGGCTCGTGGTTCAGTACACATCGGTTCTCATGATTTTGTAGGTCATGTACGGTAGTGTCTTGTTCTCCAATCTCCAACCAACCGGCGGAGGTCGACGAGCTCTGGCGAGGAGATACTAAGGCCAGCAGGCCTCAGTAGTCAATTAAAGAATCTGAGAGACGTCGCTGTGCGACGCGGGTCAAAAGGGTTCGCGAAGCTTGGGTTGAGTTGGTGGAGATGAGGTGCTGTGCTCAGGGTAGTGGCATTGTCCACTGAGCTTATTTTTTATGTCAAAGCTTGCAATTATGATTGGTATAGGTTTTGTGGTTGTCGCGAGCTTTTTGGTACTCACGAGCGCTCGATCCGAATCGCTTATTGTTGATGAGATTCCCTATATTGGAGCTGGGTTTTCCTACCTAACACAGCACGATATGCGTTTGGATCCGGAGCATCCGCCGCTATGGAAGGACCTCGCAGTAGTGCCGTTGCTTTTTTTGCATCTGAATAATTCTTCATTTGCGACATCATTTTGGCAACATGACGTAAACGGCCAGTGGGAGTTTGGCCGTCATTTTATTTTTAACTCCGGCAACGATACCGCCCGCATTATATTCTGGTCGCGTCTGATGATGCTGATCTTTTTCATTGGCGCCGCTATCCTTCTGTACATGTGGGGTTACCAGCTTTATGGCGAGTCGGCGACACTGATCGGTTTGTTGATTTTTCTATTCTCACCGACCATTCTTGCTCATGCACGGTATGTCGCCAGTGATATTCCGGCACTGTGCGGTACTCTATTTGGGATGTATTTTCTGGTGCGCTATCTTCAATATCCTACGCAACGCAATTTTGTCATTGGGTTTATAGTCTGTGGTCTGGCATTGCTCACGAAATTTTCGGTACTCGTGTTGATCCCGTATTCTTTTCTCTTGGTGGGCTATGGGATTTTTAAAAGGCAGTTCACGTTTTGGATGATCTGGCGGATAGTTTTGCTGTGGTTGATGGCCGTCGTCGTGATTGTGTGGCCAAGCTATGCTTTTAATACGTACAGATATCCTGTCGAACGGCAATCGCATGATGCGCGCGAACTTTTAAAACAAGAAGGCAGTATAAAAAATATTGTTGTTCGTTTGGCACAAGTTCCGGGATTACGTTTTCTGGATGAGTATGCCATTGGCACTTTGATGCAAATCGAACACAATCAATCTGGCCACGAGAGCTATTTTTTGGGACAGGTGCGTGCATCTGGCTGGTGGTACTATTTCCCATTGGTATATTTTTGGAAAGAACCGTTGGCTTGGTGGGGACTGGTTGGTGTGGCTCTCGTGAGTGCGATGTTCATTAAACAAAAACAACCTCGGTCATTCGATGAGGTTGCGATGATACTGTGGATTGTCCTGTTCTCTGTCATTGCCGTAACAAGTCATATCAATATCGGTGTCCGCTATCTGCTGCCGTTATATCCAGCGGCGATACTTTTGGTGTCTGGTTCTGTTGGGCGTTTTTTAGAAAATTGCTCTTTGATGAAATCATACATTGCCATGGGTATCGTTTGTCTGCTGTTGCTGTGGTACGGCGTCACGGCTGTGCATGCTTATCCTGATTATCTTACATATTTTAACGAGTCAATTGGCGGTGCTCAAAACGCGTATCGCTATGTTGGCG
>CAZHOA010000139.1:0-1757 GCA_964534385.1 uncultured Candidatus Saccharibacteria bacterium
GCATCACCCTGAGCAAACACAAGTTCTGGCGGAAGGTATGCACGGGCGGCGTCATTGCAACTGACAATCGTCAACCCACAGGCCATGGCCTCAAGCGATGTTTTGTCAACACTGCCCGTTTTGCTCAGATGCACAAAGATATCATGGGACTGATAATATGGCACCAGCTCGTTATGATCGACTTTGCCAATAAAATTAAAAGAGTTTTCAAGACCGCACTCCATAATCTTGTGCCGCAATTTTTTGTAATATTCGTAATCCATCTGTAGCGCCGGCTCACCGATAATATCAACGACAAACTGAATGCCTCGATCGCGTAGTATCACCGCGGCTTCGACAAGAGTTGCATAATTTTTCACTGGCGCGATCCGACCAACCGATAACAGACGCAGTAACCCGTCACGATGTTTTTTTATTGCATCTGGTTTAAAAAAATCGGTATCAATACCATGGCCAGTGACCATGACTTTATCAGATGCCAGGCGGAAACTCTCTTGTGACGCAGTAAAAATCCCATGAGCCCAGCGCGTCGCCAAGCGCAGTTTCATGGTGACGGCCTTGTGGGTATACCACAGAAATACTTTTTTGGTCATTGCACGCCACAAAGACGCACCCAAGACAACCCAAATCGGATTCATGTGCACCAGGACGACATCGTAATCATCTCGTAACGAATATATTACGTAATAAAATCTGGCAAGCTGATATATTTTGCCGCGACCGGAATCTTTGCCGAGACTCAAGACGTTGACATTTGATGGTAAATCATAGACGCCTCTCTCAAGACACACGACGGTTACTGTGTCAAAATATTTGGCAAATCGCTTGAGCCATTCGATGAAAAAACCCAAAAGCTGGTCATGGTAATCAACCTTTTGAGTCACGATCAAAATCTTTTTGTGGGATGAATTCATGGTTTGATATATTCGGCGATAATCTGTGCCATCTGCCTGCCTATACATTGTGGTGAAGCATGATTGGCAAATGTCGTATAGCCGTGTTCAGCAAGACGTTGACGCAACGCAGCATCATCTTTCAACTTTACAATGGCCTCAGCTAAAGCTGCCGGATTCGCATGCTGTATCAGCAGCGCATCATCATCAGTTAATAACTCCCGAATAGCCGGCGTATCGCCAGTAATAATCGGGATCCGCAACACCAGGCCTTCATAAACTTTATTGGGTATGACAACTCGTGCTTTGGAGTTATCACCAAATATACCCAACATCACATCGGCTTGAATAAGCGCCTGGCGCAATTCATTATGGGGTAAAAATGGTCTAAAAGATACGCTACGGACATCGAGCTTCTCCACGAGATCTTGTATCATCGGTTTGCGTTTACCATCGCCGATAATCGTGAAATCTACCGATTCGCGTTCGAGTAGTTTTGCCGCTTTGATGATATACTCAACGCCTTGCAACGGAATGAACGTACCGAAAAATATCACATTGAATGGCCGGCTGGCATCATATTCGTATGATTTTTTATACACAACAGTATCAGGCGCGCCCACGAAAATCCTCTCAAATCGAGTTTGTGATAAACCAAATTCCCGAACAAAAAATTCAATATGGGCACGTGTATCCAATAGCACACTATCCGCTAAGCGACATGACCAATAGTCAATCCAGCGGTAATATTTCGCACGCAAACTATTTTGTGAATAATACGCCCGGTCAAGGATGTAACCCTCATAGTGAGAAGTGAACGCATCAAAAATAATAGGTTTGCCCGACAAGAGCCATGCCAACAGC
>CAZHOA010000140.1:0-1751 GCA_964534385.1 uncultured Candidatus Saccharibacteria bacterium
CGCCATAGAGGTTGCCTTCGTCGGCGCAATGAGCATCCTCTTTTTTTCGAATTTTATTTCCCAATGGTACGGGGCGCCATTTGTGCCGATCCCAAGAAAATTAGTAAAAGATATCTTGGCTGTCGCTGATGTCGGTCCAGATGATATTCTGGTTGATCTTGGTTCGGGCGATGGGCGTATGCTAATCTCAGCCGTGCGCGACTTCGGTGTTCGGCAGGCGATTGGATATGAGATCGCTTTAGCACCGCATCTGCTGGCGCGATTACATACGAGATCGAGCGAAATCCGCGGTCGGGTGAAGAGCGTACGTACTAATTTCTTTACTGCAGATTACCGACAGGCGAGCGTGGTGTTTCTCTATCTTTTTCCTGATCTGGTGAGGCAATTACAATCACGGCTTGGCGAGCAGTTAGCTCTAGGCAGCAGGGTGCTGTGTGCTAGTTTTGCTATGCCGGAGCCAGAAAAATATGGATTTGCCCTTGTAAAACAAGAAAAAATCGGCAAGATAACGGTCTTTTTGTACCAGAAAGTCAACAAATATTGACAATTTATATATTTTAATATATAATATTAGTACATATTTTTATCTTTAAAAAGGAGTGTTCGGATGATTTTAAACGAAGTGAGATTGAACTTCACGGTCGGTGGCGTGCCATGTGTGATGTTTCCGAATTCGAACATCGTAGAGTACGGTACGATGTTCGAGATAAAACCGCTGAGATTAATCCACCATGAGGGTGATCCAAAAGATCGCACAAGGCACTTTGGCACCCAAATCCAAATTGTCCTTGACAGACTCACTGGCGAGGACGAGGATGGCCACAAATCGAAAATAAGAAAAAGAAATTATGAATTTGAAAGTCGCATTCCAACAAGCAACTTAGCGACTTTGACCGTATTTAGAAATCGTCAGGACCCCATGACGATCGGGGAAGCCCTCGGGAAGGCGCTGCAAAATGGTTGGGATTTTCGGAATTTTGATTTCAAAAACGCTGACCTGCTCATTAAATTTTTGCGGGATTGGCAGCGGGCCATACCGGGTATCGTCTTCACGAGGGACGACGGCACCGAGATCGAAATCCCATAGCGGAACGACACCGAGCCTACAAGACACTTTGAGTTTTGTAGGCTCTTTATATTACCCCCATCAAAAAACTCCGCAAGGAGTTTTTTGATGGGGGTGTTATTTTTGCATATCACCTGATGGACCGTAGATCGACGGAACTTTGCCGCCCATCGGACGAATATACACAGTCAATTGGCCGCGATGGTGGATTAAATCAAACAGCAACCCCCATGCCATGCCACTTTGCGTTGTTTCCCATTCGGTCTTATCGCCCGACATCATAGCAGCCTTATCCATCCATTCTGTTTCGGTCATGTCCTCAACAGTCTCCTTTGCTTCTTCTAATGACATTTGAAAAAGTTTCCAGGCATCAGCTATATTGTCCGTACGCGTTTCTTCCGGCAGGGTGGAAAAATCTACCGTGCCCGTCTTGAGAAAAATAGGATACGTTGCCGCCTCCATGGCCATTGATGTTACCAATTCAAGAGCACTCTTTGATTTCTCATGCGGCCGCCAATCAAGCTTGTCTTCTGGTAATGCCTTAAAAACTCTCTCGAAGCGAGGCAATTCGTCCATGATTGTTGCCATAAAAAAATCGCGTGATGATGTCATAATGCGCCGTATTCCTGGTGACAGATTACACCCCGATATGGTGTGCACCCATGCCAACCAAAGAATCGTATTA
>CAZHOA010000141.1:0-1715 GCA_964534385.1 uncultured Candidatus Saccharibacteria bacterium
GATGGTTATACGTACAATTTGGACGTGAGCCAGATTATTCATGTGCCGCGCAACGATGCCCCGAAAGTCATCGCTCGGTTCGGCAATATGGTAAATTTGGTGACTCAGGTTCTGGAGCCGACCATTGGAAACTATTTCCGCAATGCCGCTCAGGAATCTGACGTGATTGAATTTTTAAAGCATCGTACGCAACGCCAGGAACAGGCGCGTCAAGCGATCGGTCATGCGTTGGCGGAGTATAACGTCAATGCTGTTGATACCTTGATTGGCGATATTAATCCGCCGGAAGCGTTAATGAAAACTCTGACGGATCGGAAGTTAGCTGAGCAGGAAAAGATAACGTACGAAACACAGAAAACAGCAGAGGAAACGCGCAAAGAACTTGAGCAGGCTCGAGCCATGGCAGCAACACAAGCTCGTGTTGTGGATGCTGAGCGCAGTGTGACTATTGCCAAGTTTAACGCCAATGCTGCGATCGAGGCGGCAACTGGTCAGGCTCGTTCCAAAGAGATTAATGCTGAAGCTGATGCACAGGTTACTCGGGTGACTGGCGAAGCTGAAGCGGGCAAGACACGTGCTGTCGGTACTGCCGAAGCTGATGTCATCAAGCAGAAGATCGACTCAATGGAGTCCAGCAACTATGCGGCTGTTCAGATAGCCAAAACGTTGGCCGAGAACCATATTAAGTTGGTTCCGGATATTATGGCCAGTGGTAACGGCAGCGATGGCGGCAATGCTTTGGTTAATGTAATCCTTGCCCAGCTGATCAGCAGCGGTAACGGCAAGGGTTATCAGAAACAAAGTGAAAAACAGGATAAGTAATCGACTTGTTGCAAGTACGATCACAATAGTGTTAGGTAATAACGCTGCATTGGCCGTACTTGCATCGACCCTCTCAGAGAGGGTCTTTTTTGTTGTGATATTGACTAGTAGTGTTAATTAATGTAATATAGGCGTTAACTTTAACAAAGGAGAATTAAGTGAGTATAAAGAAAGATATCAAAGATCAGTCAGGGACTGAGGATCGATATTTGGCGGCAATACGTGCGCTGACAAAGGCAGAAAAGATATTGATGATCGCGTTCGATCATGGCGAGATATCTACTGATGTGCTTTCGCAAGTTGCCGAGGCGAAACAGGCCGTGATTGTACAGTTTGGTGTAGCCAACCGTCAGTTTATGGCTGAGTTCAAGGTAGATATAGGGCCTGATTTTACAGAAGGGCGCCAGTGAGGAGGATATAAAAATGCGAACATTACTGTGTAGCGTTGTGTTAGTAATTATGGGTATGTTGATCGGTCAGAATATGGGCGTATCGGATGTGATCGCCCATAGTGAAGATAAATCCAAAAGTACTGCATTTGAATGTACATTTCAGAATGATACGTTGAACGTGGCCTATTCAATTACTAATGTGGAAGATCCACAACTCAAGAGAATAACTGAATTGTTACTGAAGGGTTTTTTGGAGACGCTCAGTGATAACCTAAATTTGTCTGGAGTTTTGCCGTTTCGAGCACATGCCAATGTTGCCAAGCATATGATACGAGCAACGACAGAGAATAAAATGTTGCGCGTCAGACCACCTCAGCAGCAAGACAAGCATTCGGCGGACGACGAGCCAATGTCGTATTGAATCGCTGATACGTGGATCGGACTTCATAACCCGAACCTTATAAGCCAGAAATGGCTTTTTTAATTTTAGTACACGTAATG
>CAZHOA010000142.1:0-1663 GCA_964534385.1 uncultured Candidatus Saccharibacteria bacterium
TAGGAGTTTCAGACATTACTCCAGGATAAACTGTAACAAAATCTATTTTTTCATGGATGTGTGGCATGTATGCTCCTCTAGTGTTATAATCTGGTTACACAATGGATCAAAAGTGCTTCGCAACATCATACCTGAAGCTTGTCTGCCCAGCAATTGACCCCTGTTTCCTTCGGTGTTATATTATACGCAAGGTTTTTAAAATTCCATAAACAGAAAACAGACGGAGAAAAAGCATGATAGTGAAATCAAGACAGGCGAAACAGGATAGTAATGGCAATAATGGTCACCAAGATGATCGTATACCCGATGTCTGGCGACGTGACGGTGTTGTACTTGTGCATGGCGATGATATTACGAGTGATGTCCTCAAGCAGCTGCATAGTGTATTGCAAAGTCGAGGTGCTCGTCGGATATTGAGTGTTGTGCCTGAGGGTGGTATTTCGCCGTTGCGTCAGTTGCAGGCGTTCTGTGATACGATTCGCGTTGGCAATGTCGTCGTGATCTTCTCGTCGCGTATGAGGATCACGGATCAGATTTTGGCTTTATTTCATTACGCCAAGGCACTACAGAAAGACCGACGCCTCCACATCGTTCCAGTCATCTTACCATGTGCGAAAGTGTCAAGAGTTCCTCAGCTCCTGGCCGCCTGCGCACCGTTGAAACTCAACGAGTTACATCCTGAAACCATTGCCGAGCAAGTTCGGGTGTAGGTTGCTCCGAGTCAGTATTTAATAACCTTTCTTAATTATAAGCCCCGTTGATTGGGGCCTTTTTATTCGCCCAAGCTCCAACTCCGACCGCCAATGCGCAATCGTTCATTTGACATATTATTAGCATAATATTATAATATAGCCAGCTTATTTAAATTGAAAAGAGAGGTACTACATGAACCATTCGACAAAACGAGCTTTGATTATCTCGCTAATAATTTTTCTACTTGCCCAGCTTTTCAATGCCTTGTACTGGGCAGAAAAAGATGCTAAAAAACCAACAGCAACGGTATCTACCGTTTCGGACTTGTCTGGTTTTGAAGTAAGCAAAGATTTTTCTCATCGCGAGCCGGTATCCGCAGAAATGATTCTGCGAGAGGTTGCCGCAACCACTAATCAGCACAGCTTTGTGGTTGATAAAGATAAATTTCTAACAGTAATGGTACCGCTGCTCGGTTTGAATGAACGCGATAAAGTCTTGTCCGCCTGGTTTGGAGAGAACAGTGATGGGCGCTTTCTCATGGTAGCCATCCAGAAATATTCTTCATCACGGCGAATGTATGGTGTCTTTGATGTTATTTTTCACCTTAGTGGTTACGAAGGGTCTGATGAAGATTTAAAGCACGAACGATTCAAAGTAACCGAGCATGGTATCATCGGTCACTATAGAACAAATGAACTCATTGGGATTTATGATAAGTCCCTCTTGAATTATTTGATACTTGATCAGAATAATGACATGAAGATAGCCGAATCATGGCCGGTGCACTTTGAATTAGGATCAAACGTGATCGGTTTCGCTCTTGCGCACTACCTTGATAAGATTGAGCAGAGCTCAGATACGACGTACCAGAACTATCAAAAACAAGCGTACCAGATTTATAAAATCGATTTGGATGTTCAGAAGAGTCCTCGACTTCATGGCGTCCACGTATATGAATTTTAAAACCCAT
>CAZHOA010000143.1:0-1612 GCA_964534385.1 uncultured Candidatus Saccharibacteria bacterium
GTCACGATACGTTCTTCAAGTTTTTGTTTTTGATGAGTGAACCGTGCGATCTCTTTTTCCAACTTGGTTCGTTTGGCTATGATCTTGCGCTTTGAATCCTTTGCGCCGCACTCAGAACAGATGTATATTTTTTTGGCGCCAATGTAGTCCGTGGAACCTTGAAGGACGATATCCTCAATTGGATCCCAGGAATAGCCCCGGCAGGCATCATATTCGCCGCGCTCATAGGTGATTTCGACTTTGACCAGTGGTTGGTCGCATACAAAACAGTTCATCATATGGATCGACTTTGTAGTATCGCGCATGGCTTACCTCCTTGTGGTTATCTTGTGATCTTACACGGAATCGGCTGTCCTTCGCTGTTGAAGTCAAAGAGCGGTTTCAGAATCAGGTGAAGATCGACCATGTCCTTTTGTAGCGTCCCGTTTAATCCGCAGTCCGGATCATAACCGAAGTGTGTTGTATCGATAATACGGTAAAGCCGTCGCATCTTGTGTCCGCCATGTTGTGGGATTTGCGCAGTATAGATGCGTTTCAACATATCCAGGAGCCGTACTTTTTTATCATGAGGTGCTAATGGATTGAGCAGCTCCTCAAATGCTATATCTGAGTCGCACTTTTCGAGACTAATTGTCGCGATCTCATTATGGGAATTATCCCACGACCAGCGGCTCTCAAGAAGATACGTACCATGACTGCAACCTTCATCGTGTGGTTGCGGTATATCATCAACGATAGGTCTCAGAAGCGTAAGAACTCGTTCTAAATTGACTGAGCCTTTGACAATGTTCTGGATGAGCTCCCATACTTTGCGACTTATTTGATCAAGAACGTCGTCCTGACGGTCGTCCTGTAGGGTCATAGCGTGACTCCTTTTCGATCATAGATTGACAATTGTGGATTATAGCATGGTGATAAAAATCCGCAATGAGATGCCTGTGGCGTGGACGCAAACTGTGGTGCAGTTAGAGTGAGAATCCACTGGTCAAGGTTTGACAATTTTAAAATGTGTCAGTATATTACTTGTTGTTAATCTTTGCGATGGAGGAGTTGCGTCATGGAAGAAATGAAGCAGGTAGAGTACTCGACCAATATCGGGGATTATCTGGTGATATGGATTACGGGCTGTCTCGATATGTATATCGCTCAAGTCGTACAATTCGAGCCGTTACGTTTGAAGGTGACTGAGCAGGGGCCGTATAGTACCTTAAAAAATGGCGACTTTGTTATCAGAGATGCGGAGACGGCATTGCTGCAGCTTGATGATAAGAACGACACCTCCGTGTTCTTGGATCAGCAGCGTGCCTTGGGTCACAAGGTGTTGAGCGGTTTGCGATCGCTCGGCGTTGAGGATGGTGAACTGTACGAATTTTTCTCGCCAGCGCCTTAGCGAGAACTGTTAATTAAAACCTCATGCGGCTGCTGTAGGCTGGAGTCATATGCTTACAACAATCGCTGCGATCCTTATTATTCTTTGGCTACTGGGTTGGTTGGCGTTTCCCGCAATCGGTTGGTTTATCCATGTACTGCTTGTGGTCGCCATTATCATGTTTCTTGTGAGGATTATTCAGGGCCGAAATCCGGTCAAATAGATATATCAAACCTTCGCATA
>CAZHOA010000144.1:0-1573 GCA_964534385.1 uncultured Candidatus Saccharibacteria bacterium
TGTTGCGCTTGCACAATACGCAGAGGATCATACTCCTGCCGATGCGCTGTTTCTCACCTCGGATAAGCATAATCATCCCGTTCCGTGCCTTGCGGGGCGCCGGATCGTGATGGGGTATCGCGGGTGGCTTTGGACATATGGCATAGATTATACACAGCGCACGCAAGATATTATGGCCATGTACTCGGGCAGTCCGCAATCATTTTCGCTCCTTGCCCGTTATGGCATAAATTATGTGCTCTTTGAGCGCGACAAGATAAATGATTTTTCTATGAACCGGCAGTTTCTGGATAAGAATTTTCACTTGGTGTATGAGAGCCCAAATTACCGGCTGTATGAAGTAAGCGGTGATGGCAAAAAATAATATGGCAATGAACTCTCCCGTCTATTGGTGGAAACAAGCGAAAATCTATGAGCTTTATATTGATAAGTTTGCCGGAGACATTAAAGGACTCACGGAAAAATTGGATTACGTTAACCGGTTAGGGATAAATACGTTGCATCTTTTGCCGCACTATCCGTCGCCTATGGTGGATGACGGATATGACGTGATGGATTACACGAGTGTACGGCCGGAACTCGGCACTATTGATGATTTTGCGGATCTTATCCGTCGCGCGCACGCCCAACACATCAGGATTATAATTGACTTTGTGCTCAACCATGTTTCGGAACAGCACCCATGGTTTATGGAGGCACGCTCTTCACGCGATAACCTAAAACGTGATTATTTTTTGTGGAGCGAGACGGGTACGGAGTTTGGCTCGGCGACAAATGCATTTCCCGATATTAAGTCCTCAAACTGGATTTGGAATGAGGCGACGCATGATTATTATTTTGCCACGTTCTATCCAGAGCAGCCCGATCTCAACTGGGATAATCCGGAGGTAATGAGCGCTATGATCGCATATATGCGATATTGGTGTGAAATTGGTGTTGACGGTTTTCGATTGGATGCCGCACCGTTTCTCGTCAAGCGCGAGGGCACATCATCAAAAGGTCTTCCGGAAACGCACACCGTAATCAAGAAAATACGCGCAGAACTTGCCGTGCAGTACCCGGAGGTAATCCTTCTTGCCGAGGCGCATTTGCCTGTTGATGATATTAAAAAATATTTTGGCAACGGCGATGAATGTCATATGGCGTATCACTTTTCGTTGATGGAGCAGATGTGGCTTGCGCTTATGCAGGGCAATACTGCGCACCCGAAAGAAATGGCACGAGATACATTTGATATTCCCTCCAACTGCCAGTGGGCGACGTTTCTGCGCAATCACGATGAGATATCATTGAGTACGCTTGCACCCGAAGATCGCGCTGAACTTATAGAGTGGCTTGATCCGGCACAACAGTATGCTTTTAAAAAATTGAAAACCACCTCAATGCGACTTGCAAGCGTATTCCACGGAGATACGTCTAAGATTATTGCCGCGATACAACTGCTCTATAGTTTGCCCGGCGCTCCCGTTATGTACTACGGCGATGAGATCGGCATGCAGAATATGCCGCGGCAAGAGGGGCTTATTGACACGCGCAAATATGTAAGAGGATCGTTTGACTGGGATGAGGCCGA
>CAZHOA010000145.1:0-1557 GCA_964534385.1 uncultured Candidatus Saccharibacteria bacterium
AGTACGCCCTGAAACAGCGATCAGCACCGTCAAAGGTGCCGTGAACCTTTTCAGATGGCGTGCCTTTGCAACCGACACTGGCCTTTTGATTACCGATGCACGCGCCATAGCCGACCGTGCACGCGAAACAATTCGGACTGCTCATTATCTCTTTCTCCTTTTGTAAAAATGACTGTTTTATATGCTATCACAAGTCTTATAAATGTCAATTTATAAGACTGCCCGGTCTCATTGACATGAATACTCAAGATGGTAGCTTTTAGGTAGCTCATCACAACATAACAAGGAGGTTCATGATGCCGCTATTCCATCTGGCATTTCCGATACACAATATTTGGGAAGCCAAGGTATTCTATATTGACGGTCTTGGCTGCAGTCTCGGGCGTGAAACAGACAACGCTGTAATATTCGGCCTGTACGGCCACCAGCTCGTGGCATACGTTGCACCAGATTATCTGGAGCAACAGCATGGTATTTATCCCCGCCACTTTGGTGTCATATTTCAGACGCTCGCCGAATGGGAAACATTGCTCAAACGAGCCCGCGATCGCCAGCTGCGCTTCTTTAGAACAGAGTGCATCCGTTTTCGTGATACCACAACCGAGCATCATAGTTTCTTCCTGCGAGATCCGTCGGGCAATCTCCTGGAGTTCAAATACTACAAAAATCCGCTGGCCATCCTGGAAACAATCAAAGGCGAAACCAGCATTGGAGAGAAGAATGCATGACCGTGACAGAGACCGTCTCAAACGGTCTTTTTTGTTGCCATTGGATCATGTCGGAGATATACTGATTGCATGTCTACACAATCAAACACACAAGATCCCGTCTCTCCATCACCGCAACAGAAGCGACTCATGTCGCCCATTGTCAGACAAGAAGCGTTGCAGTTTTTTAAAGAAAACCACAGTGCCGTAATCGCAACGGTTTCAAACGATGTCAAACCACAGGCTTCGACTATTTACTATGTCGGCGATAATGATTTCGGCATGTACTTTATCACCACGCGCGATACTCAAAAATATCGCAATTTAAAAGACAACAAGAAAATTTCAGTGGTAATCGGCACAGGACCAAAGGTCATCACTCTGCAAGGCGGCGGTACCGCTGAAGAGATCTTAGATCCAGACCAAAAAGCCGGTGTTATTGTCGAACTCAGTCACAATATTCATCTGCGCGGTTCCCGCTTTTGGCCCATACTTGAATTGCACGACTCCGATGCCGCCATTTTCAAGGCTACGTTCGATTGGATGACTTGGCTCAACTTAGACCTCGACTCGCATCTTGAAACCTTCCAGGACGGCTATTATCGGATTATTCCGTAGATTAATATGTGACACATGGCACAACCAAGCTGGGGTGAATCACCCCTTTTTGTGTTTGTTGACAGAAGTTAATAAATATGTAATAATAATCCGTATAATTAGGTTACTTTAAAAAGGAGGTTTTGAATGAATCCTTTTGTAGAAAGCCATCCAAACTTCGTGAAAGTCCATGGGTACGTACATGCCGAGTGGATGACGTTATTCCATCGGAACTATTATACGGAACGGAGAG
>CAZHOA010000146.1:0-1536 GCA_964534385.1 uncultured Candidatus Saccharibacteria bacterium
CCTGAAAATTCTAAAGGCGCTACATTGTCTGTACACTATGGGAAGCCCCTGAAATTAAAATTCAAGGCCGATCCACAATCACTAGGTTGTAAATTCGTACTCAACGATGTGTTCGGTAGACCAGGGTTTGGGTTCCTCATAGATCCACTTGAAACTAGAGACCTCACTTCTTTGAATTTTAAGGCTGATCAAGACGAACATTATGATCTGATAACTCAAGGCACTGCTAATGATGTTGAGTTTGTCATGTCGTGCAACTATGGTATTAGAACCGCTACGACTAATGTATTCGCTCATGTAGTTATACCTTAAATATTAGGAGTCTTTTCAATCTTCATTGTGTAGACGCTTTAGTCAATCGCTGCGACCGAACCGAGATTAAAAAATTTGATCTAAAATTAAAAACGCTCATCATCATGAGCGTTTTGGTCTATTTCAAAAGGAACACATTATACTGAAACGAGTTGCCATTGGAATTTTGTCCCCGCTCGAAACGGCACAACACTACCGATCTGATCGGGTACAGTCCATTCCTGCTTTTGTAATGTCAACGAACCCTCATTCAGCGGCAAACCATAAAACTCAGCGCCGAAACGTGACGTGAAGTCCTCGAGCTTATCAAGGGATACGGCTTTTTCAAAAACCTCAGTCAAAACTTCCGGTACGACTGGTGCCGTATAGACACCACAGGCACCTTTGGCACACTCTTTATTCTCACGGGGATGCGGAGCAGTATCTGAACCAAAGAAAAACTTTGGATTGCCACTAGTTACCGCTTCGATCAATGCGTCACGATCATCAAAATCTTTAGGCATCGGCATACAACCGTGGTGCGGCTGTAAACCATACCCGATAACGTCATTGAGCGTCAAACAAAGATGATGAGCCGTAATCGTCGCCGCGACATTTTCATCAAGACTCATCACCATCTCCACTGCCGCGCGCGTTGAAACATGTTCGAGAACAATTTTCAAACGTGGAAATGCCATAGCAAGCTCACATAAAATCGACAGGAACGCTTCTTCTCGTTTGGTGACTAGTATGCGCTCACGATCCAATTCACCATGCAATAGTAGCGGCATACCGACTTCCTGCATCGCTCCGAATGTTTTCCGAATCCTGTAATGAAAAAAGTCCGATAAACCCTCGCCCGAATTGGTCGTCACACCTCGCGGATATACCTTGCCAGCAAAAACATTACCGGCCTGCGATGCCTCTAAAATCATTTCCGGTGTCGTGGTATCGCGTATCTCAATGGTCATCAATGCCTCAAAAGCATGATCGAACACAAGCATATCGATCACCCGTTGTATCTCAGCGCGATACCATAGCGCGTCAGCAGCATTCAAAATCGCTCGCGGTTTTGTGTTGGGCATCGCCAACCCACGACCGGCATACCGCACCGTGTACGGCAATACCTCGGCCAATAACCCGCCGAGTCGGAAGTGACAATGAAAGTCATCCATCAGTCGCAACGTCAATGTCTGCGTCATACCACACTCCAATCCAAGCTATTCGCATACGAGATTATTCTCT
>CAZHOA010000147.1:0-1506 GCA_964534385.1 uncultured Candidatus Saccharibacteria bacterium
TTTTTTATTCATACCGCAACGCTTCAATCGGATTGAGAAGAGATGCGCGTCGTGCCGGATAGTATCCGAAAATAATCCCGATACCGCCCGATACGCCGAATGCGAGCAAAATAGAAGTAATAGATACACTTGTGGTAATACCGGCAAATTTCGACACGGCAAAAGCTACCAACCACCCGAGCGCTATTCCCATCACGCCGCCCAAAAAAGTAAGCATCACGGCCTCCACAAGAAATTGGAGCGCAATATCTTTTGCGCGCGCGCCTATCGCTTTGCGAAGTCCGATCTCGCGCGTGCGTTCGGTAACAGCGGTCAGCATCATGTTCATAATGCCGATACCGCCGACTAAAAGCGAGATGCCGGCGACCGATGCGAGAAAGATCGTAAATGTCGTGGTAACCTGTGTGAGAGTTCCCAAAATATCGGTTTGAGAAACCACGGAAAAATCCGGCATATCAACGTGATGGCGCCGGGTAAGAAGAGTCGTTATCTCATCCTGCACTGCCGGCATCTGATCCTTGCTTGCAACCGATACCGCAATCGTGGAGACAAAATCGCTTCCGGTCATAATTTTTTGCATCGTGCTCAACGGCACAAGCGCAGTGTCGTCTTGATTAAAAAATCCCGATCCTCCTTTTGATTTTAATACACCAATCACCTTGAAGTCGAGTTTATTAATACGAATGATCTTTCCTATCGGATCCGTATCGGCAAAAAGATCAGTTGCGGTAGTCGGCCCGATGACTGCCACGCGCCCCAGACTCCGCTCATGGGAATCGGTAAGAAACGAACCAAAATCAACCGTCACGTTGCGCACGCTCGCATAATTCACCGTTGCCCCCACGACCGTAGAGTTCGTATTATTGCCGATCTGCGAAGTAATCTGAAATCTGCGCTGAAGCTCGGGCGAAACTGCCACCACACCATCAATTGTCTTAATTGCATTAGCATCGGCATTTTTAAGACTTTGACCATTTCCGCGCCCTGAAGAAACCACACCTCTTCCGGGCTGTACGACGCCGGGCACCACGGTAAGAAGATTAGACCCCAAACCCTCGATGCTCGACTGTATAGTCCCTGCCGCACCCTGTCCGATGGAGACCATCGCAATTACGGACGCAATACCTATGACAATACCAAGGATCGTAAGTCCCGATCGGATTTTATTTGATGTTAGGCCTGAATATGTTTCGTGGATAAGATCAGAAGTTTTCATGGCTGATAAATGTCTAGAATAATTATTCTTCGAGCGAAGTCGAGAAGATACCTTGATAGCAACAGGTTTTTGTTCTCGACAAGCTCGAACAATAACAGCGTGATCTACTTTTGAGATGGGTTCTAATGATTATGATTAGTGATAACGCGCCGATTTTTTACTTTCTCATCGCTTATAATTTCACCATCACGAATATGGATAATACGCTGGGCGTGTTCTGCCACATACGGCTCATGGGTAATCAGCACAATGGTGTGTCCCTCATTCATATGCAGCCGCTGAAACGTATC